>JAXIPB010000151.1:0-7203 GCA_045403155.1 Micromonosporaceae bacterium | reverse complement strand
CATTGCCAGAGGCCCCATGATTGAGTCCGGGGAACTCAGTACGTTTGGCACGCGGCAAGACCTTCTCCAGGGCGTCAAGGGCGACTTTGAAGTAAGCAGGGCTCTTGCTACCGCCGAGCAGGAGCACATCGGCGTGGATGGCCTTGAAGCTCTCCAGCGCCCCTTTCGTCTCGACGGACAGCTGGAAGTCGGAGTGCAGAGTCGAAGCCAGCATCCTCATGGTCACGTCGTCAGCCTTGGCCTTCTTCTCTTCGCTTGCCGTCATCATCTTCGTGAGCAACTCGAGCAGCCAGCGGGGCATGACATTGAATACCGGTGGCCCCATCTGCGATCCCTTCATCGCTGTCACGAGCGCCGAGACCACCTTGCCTTGGGCCATCTCCTTGTCAAACCGCTCGACGAAGGCAGTCGACACCGAATCGTCAATGATCAGCGGCGGTTCAAAGATGGCGGCTCGGTGAATGGCGGAAAGGGTGAGTGCCGCTTGGAGGCACACGATGGCGCCTGCACTGACCCCGAAGACATAGTGGGCGCCCGTCTTTGTAAGCAGAGCGTCCAGATCTTCAACTTCCTTCTCCAGGCGATAATCACTGCCTTGCGGGCCGCTCAGGCCGCGGCCCCGGCGGTCGGGCAGGTAGACGGTAAAGGTATCAGCCAGTCCCTCGGCGAGTTGCATGTGGCTCTGGGCCGACTCCATGATCCCATGCAGCAGCACCACACCCGGGCCGTCGCCGAGCTGGCGGTAGCCGATGGTGGTGCCGTCCTTGGAGGTTATCGAGCCGGTGACGGCTGTTCGTGCGTCGCTCATGTCTTCTCCCTTCCTTGTGGAAACTTGCCGTGACGACTGCTGCACAATCTGGATGGCCCCCCGTGGCTCGGTTATCTCCGCCCATTTCCTCCCGGAGCGTGACTATCACTCGTCGCTGCCCGGGCTCGGTAGATGACGAGGGCCTCGGCCACTCCCTTCAGGCGGGCGGGGCCGACCCGTTCGAACCGCACCTCCGGCCCGGGGACATGGGCCAGGGCCTCCTCGCTGATGAGTACCTCTCCGGCCTCGGCACGGGCGGCGATGCGGGCGGCGACGTTGACGGTCATCCCGTAGACGTCGCCGTCCTGGAAGATCACCGGACCTACCTGGATCCCGATGTGCGTCGGAGGCAGTCCCTCGGCTGGGGCGCGCTCGACCATCTCCAGCGCCGCCACGACCGCCCCTTTCGGGTCGGCGAACAGAAACATGCCGCCGTCTCCCAGCCACCGGACCGCTCGGCCTCCGTGACGAAAGGAGATCTCCTCGACGAGCGTCGCAAGGCTCGCCGCCAGCCGGGCGGCGACCTCGTCTCCCTGTTCCTCGGTGAGACGGGTGTATCCGGTGAGGTCGACGAAACAGATCGCGGGCGGTCGTTCGACACGCTGGCGAAGGCCGGCCCGCTCCAGAGCCGTCTCAGCTAGCCCGATCGAGTAGTCGATCCACACGTGCCGATGATGCCGCTCAAAGATGGCCACCAGGGCCTGCCGCATCAACGAGCCCATCCGATGGCCGAGCCTGGCCCCGTGCCCCATCAGTTCGGATTCGGCCATGCCAGAGTCTCGGAGTTGCTTCTCGATCTCCCCCCGGTACACATCCGAAACCGCGGTGGCGAGCCGGCGCAGGTTGTCCCCGTACACGTGAAACATCCGGCGAACGGCCACCTCTGACGCTCCGGCCTCCAGGAAGGCTTGGGCGAACTCGACGATCGTGGGGTCGTCCTCGCGGATCCGGTCGTCGGGATCGGGCTTGGCGAACCCGATGGCCTCGTGAAGCGTGAGGATCAGCTCCAGGGACACGCCGGTTTCCGCCGCCAGCTGCCGGTACGTAGTGCCCAGGCGCCCGGGAAGCTCGAACCCTGGCGTCTCGAGGAAGGAGAGGGACAGATCGCCCTTCTCGACCGCTTCTAAGACGCGTTTCGGAGCGAGCCCGGCGGCCTCCCACCGGTTAAGGAGAGCCACCAGATGGATCTCCCGCTCGCCGTACCCGACCTCGAGCTGATCCAGGGCCCCCAGCTCGATCAGCCGGTGGACGTAGGCTTCGTCCACACCGGCCCGATCGGCCAGCTGCGCGAGAGATAGCGCCACCCTGATCCTTCCTCAATCGTCACGCTAACCGGTCGACGGCCCCGGTGCTGACCGCTCGGCAGCCGATGCCTCCGTTGCTGTTCACCCGCCTCATGTAACAGCCCGTGCAGGGCGAGATCCTGTTCCACCCGGGGCATGGCTGGGGGCCGTCGAGCATAGGCTGCCCGGCTGACCTCTTGGTCCGCTGAACAGCAGACGCGGATTGCAGAAACTCGAGAGTCGTGGGCTTATCTAGGTACAGGAACCGCGGACGGCCGACCAGGCTGGCCGCGAGGTTCAGCTAGACCAACAGTCCTGGCAACGGGAGACACGTGGAGACACCTCTCGACCAGGCCGAGGACTCCCACCTTGACGGACTGGAGCATGGAAGAGATCGGCGGCGACGCTCCGGCGTGCGAGCATCGGGCCGTGCGGAACCTCGGCGCCTCGGCCCTGTGGGGCCTCGCGATCGGGTCGTCCCTCGTGGTCGGCGCGGTCGTCGCAGCGCGAACCTCGCTGCCGCCCGCGGTCGCCGAGTTCGTCACGGCGTTCGCCGGCGGCGTCCTGCTCGCGGCGATCGCGCTGGAGCTGGTTCCCGCCGCCGACGAAGCGGCCGGTCCGGCATGGACAGCTGCCGGCCTGATCTCCGGAACGCTCGTCTACGTGGCGGCGGATGCCTGGCTGACGCGTGACGAAACGCGGAAGTTGCGTCGTCGGGCGGCACACGGGTTGGCGGCGGGACGCGCGATGGACGACGAGATGTCCGCGCTCCGATCGGCCGGGGATCACGCCCAGGCGGCGCGCGGCGAGTCGATCGCCGTCGGTCTGTTCATCGACGGCGTGCCGGAATCGCTGGCGCTCGGCTTGACGGTCGGGGCCGGCGAGGTCGGAGTGGCCCTCGCCGCCGGGATCGTGATCGGGAACGTTGTCGAGGCCTACGGCGCCGCGCGGCTGATCGTGGCCGGCGGACATAGTCGGTCGTTCGCGGTGGGATTGCTCGCCGCGATCGGCGCCTCGCTTGCGGTCGCGACGGTCGTGGGCGGGACGCTGCTCGCCGACGCCGCACCCGAGCTCGTTGGAACAGCCCAGGCGGTCGCCGCAGGTGCGGTGCTCGCCGTGGTCTCGATCCAGATCATCCGCACGCCTTCGACGAGGTGAGCAGCGAGGTCGCGATCGCGGCGATCGCCGGCTTCACGATCGGGTATCTGCTCGGCTGAGTCGCCCGACGATCATCGGCACTGCGACGGCGTCGGACGACGCGCGTTGCTCCAGTCGCGGGCCTGCATCCGCGTCGGAATGGGGTCTGGTTCGAGGATCTGCTGGCAGCTCGGGCACCGGTCGCCGATCGGCGCGGCGCAGCGCATCGGACGCGTTCCAAGGACGAGCGGCGGATCTACCCGGGGAGCTACCTGCGGGACTCGCTTGCGATCCGCCTCGGAGGGCGGGCGGCCGAGCGGCTCGTGCTCGGCGAGATCTCCTCGGGAGCGTCGAACGATCTCGCCGGTGCCACGCAGCTCGCGACAAGGATGGTGCGAGAGTTCGGGATGAGCCCCCGCCTTGGCCCGGTCGGTTTCTCCGAGGAGGGTCCGCAGTACCTCGGCGCTCAGCCGCTCACGACCCGGCAGTACGCGGAGGAGACGAAGCGCGTGATCGACGAGGAGGTCTCTCGGCTGTTGAAAGAAGCCGACGATCGCGCAGGGGCGCTGCTCGAATCACGCCGTGACGCGCTCGAGCAGGTCGTCGCGCTGCTCCTCGAGCGGGAGACGATCGACGGCGAAGATGTCGAGCGGATCCTGGGAAAGGAGCGTGCATCCGGCGTCACAGTCGCGGTGGACGCGGAGCCGAGCCAGGGCTGACCACCTGGATCTGAGGTTCACCGGCCCCGACATGGCGCGGGCGTACCTTTCCGTGCGCGAAGCGTTGTCCGTTCTAGAAGCGACTTGCCTCAACTCCCTGATCTGCGCGGCACGCTGGCAACGAACCGCGTGTCCTCCGGAAACACGATCCGAAGCTGCCTGCGAGAGGCTATGGCGAGCTTCGTGAAAACATTCCGGAGATGCCACTCCACCGTCCGGGCGCTGATGAAGAGCTGCTCGCCGATCTCCGGATTCGACAGGCCGTCCCGAGCGAGCCGCGCGATCTGCTCCTCCTGCGGAGTGAGCTCGTTGCGCATCTCCTCGCTGCGCCTGCGAACCTTCTCGCCGGTTGCCACCAGTTCGCGGCGGGCGCGCTCAGCGAACGCTTCCATGCCGATCGTGGCAAGAAGGTCGTGGGCCGAACGCAGCTGTTCGCGCGCATCGACGCGCCGCCCTTCGCGTCGCAGCCATTCGCCGTATAGCAAACGCGCTCGAGCCAGCTCCGGACGGACTCGCGTGCGGCCCAGGCGCTCGACGGCTTCGCGGTACGATCGCTCGGCGGCTTGACCCTCGCTGAGCAGCGCGCGCGACCGGGCATAGATTCCGAGCGCCCAATCGGCGTCGCTCTCCAAGGTCTGCCCGCCGAGTCGGGCGAGAGCACGCTTCGCGAGCTCGGGGTTCTCAGTCCTAGTTGCGGCTTCGATCAGCTCGATGAGCGCCCACGTTTCGATGAAGAGCTCCGGTGTGTGATCGCTCGCCTGCATGGCCGCCGCGAGCGCCTCCTCGTAGCGCCCGAGGCCGTTCATGAGCACGGAGTTCGCCCAAAGTGCGTACTGAATGCCGAATCCCTGGCCGACGGCCGTCGTTTCCCTAACGATGCCGTCGATCAGCTCGGAGGCCTCCGCCGCCCTGCCGCGGATCCCCGCGAGCGCAACGGCCGCATACGGGGCGATACGGGTCCCGGTCGCCTCCTTTACGGCATCGACTTCCGCTATCAGTAGCGTGGCACTCGCGAAGTCGCCGCCCAACGCGGCGGCCTGGCCGCACACGTTGTCCGCCACAGTCAGGACCTCGAGCGCCCCGGAGTCGCGGGCGAGTTGAGCCGCACGCGTGCCGATCTCGAGATAGCGATCGTAGTCCCAGAGGAAGGTCGCCGTGCGCGCGGCCAGCCAACCCCATCGGAGCATCTCCTCGACGGAGACCTCGGCACTCGCGAACGCAGCGACTGCGCGCGTAAGCACGGGTGCCGCGGCGGAGCGTCCTTGCGTAAAGACGAGCGCCAAGCCGTCCAGCAGCAGATCGCACGGAAGCGGACGATCCGCCGGAGCGGGAGCCGTCGATACGGCGCGAGATACGTCGAGCAGGCTGACGCCCGCACTCGCCAGCCGGCCAGCGCCCAGCGCTGCGATCCACGCATCGAGATACGTGTTGCGCGAGAGGCGTACGTCGAGCGTCTCGAGCTTCCCTGCGGCCTGCAGCAGTAGCAGTGGAGCGTCGGCGCCGCGCCTCAGGGCGAACGCGACCTGGGCCTGGAGCAGATCCACGCGGGCTCGGCCGAGCTCGTCAAGCGGGCCGGTCTGCGCGGCAGCGAGTAGCGTTCGAGTCATATCGAACGCCCCGGCTCTAAGGGTGACTTGGGCGGCTGCGAGCGCTCTGTGGGCTCGCCGCGCCCGATCGCCTGTCAGGGCGACCGAACGCTCCAGAAACGCCGCCGCGGCCGCGAGGCCGCCGCGGGCCTCGGCGCGACCGGCCGAGCGCTCGAGTTCGGCGGCAACGTCATCGTCGGGGCCCGGTGCCGCTCGGGCGCGGTGCCACGCCCGGCGATCCGGGTCTGTTTCGGGATCGGTGGCCTCAGCGAGAGCGCGATGCACGCGGTGGCGGTCCGCGGCGCCAGCCGCGTGGTAGGTCGCGGAACGGACGAGGGGGTGCGCAAACTCGACATGACCACCCACCTTGAGCAGCCCGGCGTCGACCGCAGGGGCAGCCGCGGCGATATCGATGCCGAGCGTCTTGGCGGCACGAGAAAGGAGTACGGCGTCGCCAAGCGGCTCCGCGGCCGCAGCGAGGACCAGCAGCCGGGTTTCGGGAGGCAGCAGCCGCAGGCGCCGCGCGTAGCCGTCTTCGATCTTGCCGGCGACCGCCTCGCTGCTGGGAAGCCCGAACCCGCCTGCGAGCTCAGCGGGGTTCCATGTGCGTGGGAGCTCGAGGAGCGCGAGTGGGTTGCCGTGGCTTTCGATGACGATCTGTTCGCAGACGGCTGCATCGAGCGGTCCGTGCACGTTTTCCAGCAGCATCGCCCGCGCATCGATGTCGGCGAGTCCGTGGATGGGCAACTCGGGGAGCCCCGCGAGGACGTCGTCACCGATGCCCGTGCGCGCAGCGCACACAAACGCGACCCGCTCGGCAAGGAGGCGGCGGGCGACGAAACCGAGCACGTTCGCGGAAGCCTGATCAAGCCATTGCGCGTCATCGACGATACACACGAGTGGCTGGTGCTCGGCGACCTCCGCGAACAGCGTCAGTGTGGCGAGCGCGACCAGGAACCGGTCAGGCGCCGGGCCCGCGCTCAGACCGAAGACCGTCGTCAAAGCGTCGCGCTGCGGGATGGGTAGCCGTTCGAGTAGACCCATCATCGGCGCGCAGAGCTGGTGGAGGCCGCTGCATGCCAGCTCCATCTCCGACTCGACGCCCGCGACCCTCGCGACATGCCACCCCTGCGCGTGGTCGGAGACGTACGCGAGTAGCGCGCTCTTACCCACCCCGGCCTCGCCGCGCAACACCGCCACCCCGCTCCGACCGGCGAGCGCATCGGTCAAGAGCCGGTCGAGCGCCTCACACTCGCGAGGCCGCCCGAGGAGTCTCATCAGCTGCCTCCCCACCCAAGGAGCCATTGACCAACCACGCAACCGTACATACGTCGCGCGCCGTGAGTCCAGTCGAGGACGCCGACCAGCGGGCGACCCAGGGAGTTCCCCTGGTGCGAAGCATCGGCTGAACGGTCAGGGTGAGCACAGATCGTGCGCAAAGGAGCTGGAGCGACGACGCTCGCGGAGTTGGGCGAGAAGGCCTTCGGGAACCTCATCAACTGGAAGGAGGTGGACAAGGGCGGCCACTTCGCCGCCTGGGAGCAGCCCACAGTCGAAGCCCGTCAGGGCTCGGGAAAGGAGAGTCGTGAGTGCTTCTCGAATGGAGGCCCCACGCCGGAGGGCCAGGGCGCCGTCTCTGGGGCGCTGAATCTCCCCGCGCGGTCCACCGA
>JAXIPB010000019.1:0-22025 GCA_045403155.1 Micromonosporaceae bacterium | reverse complement strand
CTCCAGCGTCTCCGAGGACGCTCCAGTCGTGCAGGTCGTGCAGCAGATCATCACCCAGGCGCTGCGCGACCGGGCGTCGGACATCCACATCGAGCCGCAGACCGAACGGGTCAGGGTGCGCTACCGGATCGACGGCGCACTCCACGACGTCCTCGATTTGCCGGTCGCAATGGGCCCGGCGGTCTCCAGTCGTATCAAGATCCTCTCAAACATGAACATTGTGGAGCGACGGCGCGCCCAGGACGGGCAGATCAGCATGGAGATCGACGGGCGCAGCGTCGATATCCGGGTCGCCACGACCGGCTTGATTGAGGGCGAGAAGGTCGTGATGCGGCTGTTGGACAAGAGCCGGTCGCTGTTCCGGCTCGATCAGCTCGGCATGCCGGACGACATGATCGCCCACTACGCGGGGCTACTGCGAGCACCGTTCGGAATGGTGATCTGCGCTGGCCCGACGGGCAGCGGCAAGACGACCACGCTCTACGGTTCGCTCGGCGCGATCAACAGCCCGGAGCGCAACGTGATGACCATCGAGGACCCGGTCGAGTACCGCATCCAGTCGATCAACCAGATCCAGATCAACGAACAGGCCGGAATCACCTTCGCCGGCGGCCTCCGCTCCATCCTCCGCTTGGACCCCGATGTCATCCTGGTCGGCGAGATCCGGGATGCCGAGACCGCGCGGATCGCCGTCCAGTCGGCGCTTACCGGACACTTCGTCCTTTCGTCGCTGCACGCCACCGACGCTCCCGCAGCGCTGCACCGGCTGCTCGACATGGGCATCGAGAGCTTCCTCGTCGCGTCCTCAGTGACGGCCGTCGTGGCCCAGCGTCTGGTCCGCCGCGTGTGCACCCACTGCCGGGCTCAGTACGAGCCGTCCCGGGAGGAGCTCGCGTTCCTCTCGTCGATCCGCGGCCGACCGCCGATGGCGGGCTTTCTCCGCGGGTACGGGTGCAACTTCTGCGCCCAGACGGGCTACCTCGAGCGCATAGGGGTGTACGAGCTCATGCTGGTGACCGACGCGATCCGGGACCTGGTGGTGGATCGGGCCACACACGAGGAGATGCGCAAGGTGGCCCGTTCCGAGGGAATGCGAACACTCGGCGAAGAGGCGGCGCGGCTGATTGAGTCAGGCGTCACCACCATCGCCGAGGTTCTCCGGTCGATCTATGTGGTGGGGGGCTGAGGTGGCGAAGTTCGAGTACGTGGCGACCGGACCCGACGGACGGCGCACCAGCGGGATCCAACGCGCGGCAAATCGAGACGCCGCCGAACACGCGCTATATCAACGAAATCTCCGTGGCATCCGGGTCACCGAGAAGCGCAGCATCATGCAGACCGAGATCGGCGGATCAAGGGTCAAGCGGGACGAGGTGATGCACCTGTCCCGTCAGTTGAGCGCGTTCGTCCGCGCCGGGCTGCCACTCATCGAGGCGGTACACACGCTAGGCGTTGAGTCGGGCAGCACGAACCTTCGACGGACCATGGCCGATGTCGAGCAAGGGCTCCATCGTGGGGACAGCCTGTCCAGCTGCTTCGATCGGCATCCTCGGAGCTTTCCCGCCTACTATCGGGGCATCCTGCGGTCGGCCGAGCTCACCGGTCACCTGGACACGGTGCTGGACCAACTGGCGAAGTATCTGGAGCGTGACCTCGAAGCCCGGCGTCGCATCAAGCAGGCCATGATCTATCCGGCCATGATCGCGGCGCTCGCGCTCTTCACCGTGGTTGTCCTGGCTGGTTTCGTGCTACCCAGGTTCCGCACGTTCTTCGAGGGGCTCGACGCCGACCTGCCGCTGGCGCCACGCATTCTGCTCGCCGTCACCGACTTCGTGGTTGGCTGGTGGTGGGCCGTGCTGGGCGGCACGGTAGCTGCGGCATTGATCCTCTTACTCGCGCTGCAGAGTAAGTCCGGCCGTTATGCATGGGACAAGTTCCTCCTCGGCCTTCCGGTAATCGGCAGCACCATCCGGTACGCCCTGGTCGAGCGGTTTTGCCGGGTACTCGCGTCGATGGCCGCGGCGGGCGTCGCGCTGCCCGAGGCCCTGCGCGTCGCCACCGATTCGCTCCGAAATCGCGTCTTCATCCGCTCCCTCGCTCGAGTGAATGAGGAAATGCTCGAGGGGCAGGGGCTGGCGGTGCCACTGTCGCGGACGAGGCTCTTCCCCGGCACGGCCGCGCGAATGATTCGGGTGGGCGAGGAGACAGGAACGCTCGAGACCCAGCTCGAGGTGACCGCCCGCTACTACGAGAGCGAGCTTGATTACAAACTCAAGAAGCTCACTGCCGTCTTCGAGCCGGCCATCATCATCGCGGTCGGACTCGTCGTTGGGTTCGTGGCGGTCGCCATGGTGACGGCAATGTACGGCATCTTCGGCCAGGTCGAGATTTGACATGCGTGTCACGCGCGCATTCGATCGCGGTGAGACCCTTGTCGAGCTGCTCGTCGCCATCACGATCCTGGGCATGACCGTCCTAGCTGCGATCGGCGGCCTAACCACCAGCATCATGGCGTCCGACAGGCATCAGAAGCACGCGATGGCCGGCGTACAGGTGCGGGCATTCGCTGAGGCCATCCAGGGTTACGTCGTGCACAACTCCGGTTATTTGGAGTGCGCGGCGGTCGGTCACTACCAGATCTACACGCCGCCCTCGGGCTTTACCGCCGTCGTCACTGGCATCGCGTACTGGAATCCCGCGGGCCCGTTCACGCCGGCACCGCTACCGACGGCAGGACCGTCCCCCCCGCCAGCCACGGCGGGGAGTTTCAGCGGTAGCTGCCAGAACGGCGGGGTGCAACGCCTGTCGTTAATGGTCACCGTCAATGGTTCCACCGTCACCGAACGGTTGGATATCTACATTCGCCGACCGTGTCTTCCGGGGGACCCGCTGTGCGCGTGATACGTGATGAGCGCGGATTTACGATGCCCGAGCTGCTGATCGCCATCGTGATCCTCAGCATCATCATCGGGCCGCTGACCGCGGCACTCATCGTGTACGTTCGCAACTCGGATGCGACAGTCATCCGGATGGGTGAGTCGCACGACGTCCAGATCGCTGCTGCCTACTTCGCCCAGGACGTGCAGAGCCTCGGGATGAGGGACGCCAATCTCAATTTCGTGCAGTCGGTGAACAACGCGGCGTTTCCCTGTAGCGCCGCCGGCTCGTCGGTGGTGTTGTTCGCCTGGGACGAGTCCACAGCCACCGGTACGGCGACTATCCGGGTGAACTACGTCGCCCGGGACGTGGCCGGTGAGCGCCAGTTGCGACGGGTCCAGTGCCGCGGCAACGCCACGCCAGTGTCCGACATCGTGGTTGTCCACAACCTTGTGGGTACACCGGGCCCTCCGTCATGCCCCGGGGTTCCCTCATGCACAAGTGCGGGCGTTAATCTTCCACGGCAAGTGACCCTGACGGTGTCCATCAAGCATCCTCAGAACCCTGGTTCCTCGATCAGCCTCACGCTTACGGGCCAACGGAGGCAGTCATGACCGCACGCCCACGGCGGCTGTGGCGCAGCGACGACTCGGGTGCGTCGCTGGTGTTTGCGTTGGTATTCATCACAGTCATCTCGGTCGTCGTCATCGCGATCCTCTCGCTCGCCGACGCGAGCATGCGGGCCACCATCAAGCTGCGCGGTCAGGCGGCGGAGTCGGCCGCGGCCGAAGGGGCCGCCAACGTCGCCATCAACGCGCTTCGCGGGAGCACCTACACCGGTGCCGGTGGCTGCTTCGGCGGCACATCCGACATGTCCGTGCCCAGCAGCCAGCTCCCTGGCCCCGGTACCATGTCTGCGCTGGTGTCGTGCACACCAGACTCGACGATGGCGCAGTTCCCATTGGGGGCGCCGGCACAGGCGATCCTCAGCACCGCGAACGACATATTGCCCGGCGTCGCGGTGAACGACTTCCTGCCTAGTGCGACAAATGGTGCAGCCACGCCGAACGCTGGCCTGCGTGTCAGCGGCAACATCTATTCCAATGCGGTACTTTTCGTTGGCGCCCAGGCACAACTGGTGGCCGAAGGCGGCGGAGTTGTCCGGGCGCGGAATGGTTGTCTACGCCCGCCGGGCGTTATCACGACCTTTCCCTTCGTAACGCCTCCCGGAACGATTACTCCCAACCCCACAACCGCCCAATGCAACAGCTCCTCCGTACCGCCGACGTGTCCGCAGTGTGCGGCGCCGTCGGTCGCCAGCCTGTCCACCCTTCCAGTGCAGCCGGTGCCTGCGTGTGCGCCCATCATGACATTCACGTCGGGTCGCTATACCGATGTGGCGGCGCTCACCAACCGAACCTCGGGGTCGGCCTGCGGCGCGAACACGATCTTCCGGTTCCTGCCCGGCACCTACTACTTCGACTTCACGCCGACCACGCTCAGCACTGTCGTCGCGGGCTATAGCGCGACGCTTACCATCCCGTCCAAGTGGGCGGTCAACAAGGGATCCCTCATCGCCGGAACCCTGACGCAGCCCATCGTCGCCGGTACTTCGCCACCGATGCCCGACTCGTGCAAGTCGCCGGTGCCAACGGGGGTGAGCGGCTGGGTACCCCACCTGGGTGAGGGCGTTCAATTCGTGTTCTCCGGCTCGAGCGAAGTGGAGATCTCCGGGAACGCACGCGTCGAGATCTGTGGGGAGTATGCGGGTTCCAATGCGCCAATCGCTATCTACGCCTTCCCTACGACACTCCTGTCGGTCCCGGCGCTGCCGCCCGGGGTCTTGAACTGTGACATCGCCGCGATCCTGCCATGCATCGCCGTCCAGGCGGGCACGAACCTGGCCACGAGCTCGCCGCCGAGTGCGCTTTACATCCGTGGGGCGGTCGTCGGAGAGAACCGCGACGTCAACCTCAGGGTCGAAACCGACACCAGGCCACAGCGGTACAACGGTGGGGTCGTGGCCCGCCGGGTTGTGATCAACACGTCCCGGGGGACGGCTGTGGCGACCAACCCCGCGGTGTTCACCGTGCATCAACCCATCGCCATCACGCAGCGACGGACGGTCGCGCAACTTGATGTCAAGCTCTGCTCGGGTCAGCCTAGCTGTACAGGTGGTTCAGTCAGACTGAAAGTCAGAGTCCAGATCACGGATCCCAGCGGCCTGCCGGTCGCTGGCGCTCGGCAGATGACAGTGCTCAATTGGAGCATACAGCGGTAGTTACATGCTGATGAGGGTGTCCACATAGAACTGTGCGATCGGTTGAGCCGCGAAGATAGCCACCAAAGCTCCGGCGATCATTGATGGACCGAAGGGAATGGGGGTCTTACGGCCGACTCGCCTGATCGCCATGAGCGTCAGCCCGGCCACCGCGCCAATCAAGAACCCGACGAACGCGCCTATCACCAGCGCCGACCACGACAGGTACGCGAGCACCCCGCCGACAATGCCCGCGAGCTTCACGTCGCCCAAGCCCATGCCAGCCGGGTAGAAGAACGCCAGCGCGAAGAAGAACGCGAACAGGACGGCGCCGCCGAGCAGCGCTCGAACGAAAGCCCACCAGTTTCCTCCGATCGTCGCCGACGCGGCGAGCAGCACCGCTACGACCGGATACGACGGCAGCACGATTGCGTTCGGCAGGCGACGCGCCTGCAGGTCGATCGCCGTCAGCGCAACCCCGATCGCGACAAAGTACAGGTACGCCGGCAGGGCGCTCAGCAGATCCAGGTCGGACAGGCGGAGCGTCACGGCGACGAACAACAGCGACGTGGCCAACTCCACCAGCGGATACCACACGGCGATCGGCCGACGGCACGCGAAACACCGGCCACGAAGGACGACCCAGCTCACCACCGGAATGTTGTGTGACGGCCTGATCGGCGTCCCACACGATGGGCACCGCGACCCGGGCCGGAGCAGCGATTCCCCCCGTGGCACCCGGTAGATCACCACGTTCAGGAACGAGCCGACGACGAGACCCAGCACCGCCATCACGACAACCAGCACGGCAACACCCTAGATCGTGTTCGTGAGGGTTGCTATGACGATGGCGGGTGCGCAGGTTCAGCCCCCACCACCGACCATGACCCATAGGTCATGATCGACGGTGCTTCACGGCCGCCACATCGTGATCACCGCGATCGTGCAGTGGTTGCTCTTGGTCGCATGTGTGACAGCGGAAGCGGCCGGTCAAGGCACTTGGCGGTTCGGGGGATGCCGACCAAGCGGGCATGAGGCAGACTCGGCGTCGTGCTTCCTCTGCAGATCCTCGGTGGGCGTTACCGCCTGGACGAGGTGCTCGGGGTCGGCGGCATGTCGGTCGTATGGAAAGCGATGGACGACGTGCTCGGCCGCGCAGTCGCCGTGAAGATCCTCGCCGGCGACTACGCGTTCGACCCGGACGCCCGGGCGGCCGGGCTGGCCGAGGCACAGGCGGTCGCTCGGTTGTCGCATCCCAACGTCTGCAGCGTTTACGACTACGGGGAGTCACTTCAGGTCGAGGGCCACACGGTGCCCTACGTCGTGATGGAGCTGCTCACTGGCCCGTCGCTGAAGGACCGCCTTGAGGAGGGTCCGCTCGCGCCACAGGAAGCCCTCAAGGTCGCCGCGGAGGTCGCGGCCGGCCTCGCCGCGGCCCACGCGCTCGGCGTCGTACACCGGGACGTCAAGCCGGGCAATGTGATCCTGACGTCGAGCGGGGCCAAGGTATTCGACTTCGGCATCGCCGCCATCGCCGGCGCACCAGACGTGGCGGGGCCTGACGGCCGCATCCTCGCCACCCTGTCCTGTGTAGCTCCCGAACGGCTCCGGGGCGGCACCGTCCTCCCAGCATCGGACATGTTCGGCTGGGGCGTCCTGCTGTTCCGTGTGCTCACCGGCAAGCTGCCCTGGCCGGCCTCGGCGACGCTCGAGGAACGGGTGTCCGCGGCCGCGCCTCTCCCGGTCATACCCGGCGTCCCCGGAAAGATCGATGACCTGTATCGGAGCTGCCTCGCCGATGACCCGGACGACCGACCAACGGCGGCTGCCGCGGCCGCTGTAGTCCGGGTGGCACTTATGGTCCGCACGCCGCGGCCAAGTGACGTCGTGCCGCGGAGTGGACTGCCGGAGGACAACACCGAGTCGGTGAGCCTCGGCGCGATCGCCGACGCCGACCGACGGCGACGCCGCCGAAGGGCGGTGGCGCTCGCGACCGGCCTCGTCGCGGTCCTGGCGGCCAGCGTTTTCGCCTTCACTACTAACGGTGGCACGGATCGGGGTGGGGCCACGCCGTCACAGACGACCGGTCCGTTGGGTGAGGGGTTCGCCGGCTCCGCTCCTGCGGGCCACCCGAACGGGTCACCGACAGAGGCGCTCCCCGGTGACGTTCCCGTTGCCGCTGTACCCGGCCGGGAAGTAACGGTACGGGGTGTCCCCGCCCCTGCCGTGACGGTGACCGCGCCCGCCGGCGGCAACCCACCGGTCGTCGCGCCCGCTACGTCGTTCAACACCAAGGGCGGCAGTGTGGTCGTGGTCTGCGACACGTACGGCCCCCGCGTGACAGACGTCGTGGCGAAGCCCGGCTATTACACCAACCAGGTCTTCCTGTTCGTCGCGGCCTTGGTCTTCTTCACCAAGGCAGCCGATGGCGGGGATCCGAGCATCACCTACCGGCTGACGATCACCTGCCCGAGCAGCGGCATGCCGAAGGTCACCGTGGCGTCCTACACCGGCGACCAACTCGTGACGCCCGCCCCAACGAGCACGTGAGCATGCCGGCACCCTGGATATGAAGCACCGCGGGCAGGTCATGATCGTGGCGATCTTGATGGCCTCCACGAGACGTTCACACGGCGGGCAAGCGGCCTACACCGTCGGTCTCTAGGCTGCCGGGCATGGGGAGCAACCAGCGCCGGATCCTTGTGGTCGAGGACGAGCGAACGATCGCCGAGTCGGTCGCGGCCCGGTTGCGAGCCGAGGGGTTCATCGTGGACCTCTCGCACGACGGGCCTTCGGCGGTCACGAGGGCTCGCGCGCTCAAGCCGGATCTCGTGGTTCTCGATGTGATGCTGCCCGGGTTCGACGGGCTCGAGGTCTGCCGGCGCATCCAGGCCGAGCGGCCCGTGCCCGTACTCATGCTCACGGCCCGCGGCGATGAGACGGATCTGCTCGTCGGCCTCGCGGTCGGCGCGGACGACTACCTCACCAAGCCGTTCTCGATGCGCGAGTTGGCGGCCCGCGTCCACGCCTTGTTGCGGCGCGCGGCTCGCGCCGGGACCCCGAGCGGCAGCCGGGACGAGACGCCGATCGTCGTCGGTGATCTGGAAATCAACCGTTCGGAGCGGCGAGTACGCCGAGCCGGCATCGAGGCGCATCTCACCCCGACCGAGTTTGACCTTCTGGTCCACCTCGCCAGCCGCCCGAGGGCGGTGCTGCCTCGCGAGCGGTTGCTCGCAGAGGTCTGGGGCTGGGCCGACGCATCGGGGACGCGCACTGTGGACAGTCATGTGAAGGCGCTGCGCCGCAAGCTCGGCGCCGATCTGATTCGTACCGTGCACGGCGTCGGCTATGCCCTGGATGCCCGGTCATGAGAACCCTCGGCCGCCTGACCGCGGCGCTGCCACGTCCGTTGGACCCGGTGAGATCCATCAAGCTCAAGCTGGGCCTGCTCGTCGTCGCGTCCGGCGCGGCAGGTCTTGCCTACTTCTGGATCAACATCGGCTGGATCCCATACGGCACATCGGCCGTGGCGATCGGCCTAGCCCTGCTCACGACGCTCGTCCTGGCGCACGGGACGACCAGACCGCTGCGTGAGATGACCGCGGCGGCGAGGGCCATGGCCCGAGGAGACTACTCCCGGAGGGTCCGAGCGACCTCGCGCGACGAGGTCGGCGACCTCGCTCACGCCTTCAACCTGATGAGCGCGGATCTCGCCGCCGCCGACCAGCATCGGCGTGAGCTGATCGCGAACGTCTCGCACGAACTCCGTACACCAATCACCGCACTCCAGGCTGTGCTCGAGAACATTGTGGACGGTGTTGCAGCCGCCGACCCAGCGACGCTGCGGACCGCCCTCGCCCAGACCGAGCGGCTGGGACGCCTGGTGACCGAACTACTCGACCTCTCGCGGATCGACGCCGGTGTGCACGTTCTGGAGCTGACGTCGTTCGCGACACAGCCCTTCATCGACGAGGTGGTCGCCGAGGCCAGAGTGGTCGCCACCGGCGCCGGGCGCGAGGTCGCCTTCACCTCGTCGGTGGCGCCCACCAATGGGCAGGCGATCGCTGATCGAGATCGGCTCAAGCAGGTCCTGCTCAATCTTCTCGACAACGCGGCGCGCCACTCGCCCGACGGAGGGCAGGTGGACGTCGCGGTGAATTCGACCGGTGGCTGCCTCGTCCTTGAGGTGCGCGATGACGGTCCGGGCATCGCGCCCGAGGAGCGGGACCGGGTCTTTGAGCGCTTCACCCGCGGCGAGCGGGCAACCAGCGGAGGCACCGGGTTGGGGCTCGCGATCGCTCGCTGGGTCGTCCGTCTTCACCGAGGCACGATCGCCGTGGCCGAGCCTGACGACGCCGACGCGGGCGGGTCGCTCACGGGTACGCGTGGCTGTCTTATCCGCGTCACCATCCCGTCGGTACCCGTGGCCGGCGATTACTCTTACCCAGTGACATCCACCGATCGGAGCTGAGCATGCCGGAGACCGGTAGTCAGAATCCCCGCGACTTCGAGACCGCCCAGGCGGCAGCGCCGAAGGCCGCAACAGCCGCGCCGACAGCCGCTCCGGCCGTCAAGCCGGAGCCGGAGCCGGCTTCACCCAAGACGACCGAGCCGGAGGCCACGAGGGCACCAGCGCCGGTCATTCCGGTATCGCCCGCGCCCGCGCAGGCGGCCGTGGTTCTCCCTCCAATGGCACCGGTCGTCGTCGTGGACCGCCCGTCGTCGTTCGGGCCGCAGTGGGCCGGTCCCGGCCGGGTGGCGAACCCCGTCGTCCTCGTTGCTTCCGGCCTCGCCGGCGTGGCAGCGGCTGCGGCATTGCCGTGGGACCGCCCTGGCGTTGGATGGTTTATCACAGCGGCGGCGGTCGCCGCAGGAACCGTCGCCGCCGCATGGTCAAGCAACGCCGAACGAGCACCCGACCGAGGCGATCCCGCGGTCCGTCCGACGGGGGCGGAGCGACCGAGTTATCGGCCTGGACCTCTGGTCCGGGCCGCGTGGGCTAGCGCGGCATTGGCGCTCGTCGCAGTCGGGGCGCTGCGCGCCGCCTCATGGCTCTTTGTACTCTGCGTTCTCGCCGCCCTCGTGTGCGGATCGCTGGCGGTGGCGGGCGGACGATCCGCACGCGGGCTGTTCCTCGGCGCCGTCGCGGTGCCGATCGCGACCCTCCGGGGGTTGCCGTGGACTGCTCGTGGCCTCCGTTCGGTACGGGGCCGGGCCGGCGGTTCGGCGGTCCGTACGGCCGCTTCCGTCATCGTCGGCATCGCTCTCCTACTCATCTTCGGAGCGCTTCTGGCCGGCGCGGACGCGGCTTTCGCAACCGTGCTGAAGGACGTTCTGCCCACAGTAGACGTCGGGGTGGTCGGCCGATGGCTGTTCTCGTTCGTGGTGGTCGCGCTGGCCACGCTCGGGACCTGCTTCCTCGCGATCGCCCCACCAGCCTTCGACGGCGCGCTCACCGAGCGACGACCCTTGCGTCGCCTCGAGTGGGCAATGCCGGTTGGCGGTCTCGTCGTGCTCTTCGCGACATTCGTGGGAGTTCAGGCCACCGTCCTGTTCGGCGGAGGCGAGCACGTCCTGCGAACCGCCGGGCTAACCTATGCGGAGTACGCCCGCAGCGGTTTCTGGCAACTCCTCGTCGTCACCGCGCTGACGCTCGTCGTTCTCGCCGTCGCCGCGCGCAAGGCCGCGCGTGAGACCCTCGCCGATCGGATCTGGCTCCGTGTGGTTCTCGGCGCGCTGGCCGGGTTGACGCTGGTGATCGTGGCCTCGGCGCTGAGTCGCATGTGGGCATATGAGCGGGCGTACGGATTTACCCAACTACGGCTGCTGGTCAGCGTGTGCGAGGTGTGGCTGGGTGTAGTGTTCATCCTCGTCCTCGCGGCGGGCATACGCCTGCGGGGACACGCGATGTGGTTGCCGCGCGCGGTCGTCGGTACGGCGGTAGTAGCGCTGCTAGGCATCGCGGCGGTCAACCCGGACCGATTCATCGCCGAGCAGAACCTCGTCCGGTACGAAGAGACAAAGAACATCGACCTCGACTACCTCTCGACGCTCTCCGCCGACGCTGTGCCGGTGCTCGATCGCCTCCCCGAGCCGCTGCGCACGTGTGTGCTCGAGGAGATCGCGGCCGATCTCGACAGCCGGGGGCCCGACGATTGGCGGGAGTGGAATCTCGGTCGAATGCAGGCTCGAAACATACTCGGTGACTACAAGACGCCTGGTCTGACATTGTCGGACTCGTGCTACACGTTGCGCATGTCGACCCGATCCTGATCGGGCTACCGATCACGCGAAGTCGGCCGGATCCAGAGTGATCGGGAACGGCTCATCGGTCTGCCAGGTCTCGGCGGGGAGCACAGTCGCGACCTCGAGGTAACCCTCGTCGCCATCGTGACGGAGCACCGTGAGCGTGCGCTTGCTCTGGTCCACGATCCAGTAATGGGGGATCCCGGCTTTGGCGTACTGGTAGCGCTTCGTGATGAGATCATCGCCTCTGTTGTCCGGCGACAGCACCTCAACCACGAGCACAACGTCCGACGGGTCAATTTCCGATCCATTGCCTTCGATGGCCTGCACGCGCAACACGCAGAGGTCGGGAATCCGGTATGTGCGGCGCCGGCCCATGCTGATCCCGGCGTTCTCGACCACGACATATTCGCGCGAGGCCTGATCGTGAATGAGGTTGCGCAGGCGCGTGGTGACCCGGAGGTGAGGTATTGCCGGCGGTGGACTCACCAATAAGCTCCCGTCGATTATCTCGTATCGGAAGCCGTCGTCGGGCAGGCGCTGCAGGTCCTCGATGGTCCAATGGCCACCGATGCCTGGTCGCACGAGCGGATCCGTCATCGTCATCCCTCTATCTTCGCGGACCGCGCCGACATACAGGTGGAGTTATCCACAGAGTGACCCTACGCGGTCGCGCACGTTGTCCACAGGAAGTGGGGGCACGGTACCGTCGAGCGCGTGATCGGGGAGATGGGCGTGATCGGGGAGTTGGGTGCGACACCCGGGCCGGCGATGCCCGCGCTGGCCCTGCGTGGACTCGTCAAGCGGTTCGACAGCAAGGTCGCCGTCGCCGGTGTCGACCTGGATGTGCCCGCGGGATCGTTCTATGGGCTGCTCGGGCCCAACGGCGCCGGCAAGACCACGACGCTGTCGATGTCGGTGGGCCTGTTGCGGCCGGACGCCGGCGCCGCGTACGTACTCGGCCACAACGTGTGGGCCGACCCGGTCGCGGCAAAGCGCCGCCTGGGCGTACTGCCGGACGGGGTCCGGATGTTCGACCGCCTGAGCGGGTCGGAGCTGCTCGCCTACACCGGGCTGCTGCGGGGAATGGCCACAACCGTCGTGGATACCCGGGCCAAGGATCTGCTTGATGTGCTCGGCCTTGCCGACGCAGGTCGCACGCTCGTGGTCGACTACTCGGCCGGCATGAAGAAGAAGATCGGCCTGGCTTGTGCGCTGCTGCACGCGCCTCGCGTTCTGGTGCTGGACGAGCCGTTCGAGGCGGTCGACCCGGTCTCCGCGGCGCTCATCCGCGACATCCTCAGCCGATACGTGCACGGCGGCGGGACGGTCATCTTCTCCAGCCATGTGATGGAGGTCGTGGAGAAGCTCTGCACCCACGTCGCGATCCTCGCCGACGGCGCCATCAAGGCCGTCGGCACGCTGGATGAGGTGCGAGCCGGGCGAGATCTCGAGGAGGTCTTCGTCGAGGTGGTCGGTGGGAGGATGGCGACCGGTCAGGAGCTGTCATGGCTCTAGCGCTCGACGTTCACTCCGCCGTCAAGGTCAGCGGTCCCCGCAGTCCGAGCGCTTGGGACTTCGTACGCCTGAAATTGCGCCTGTTGCGCAACGGTTTTCGTGGGCAGGCGTGGCGGGTGGTGGCGTTCGTCTTCGGCCTCCTCTTTGGATTGTCGATGGCCGGGCTGGCCGTGCTCGGCTTCGCCGCGAGCGGGGGCGCCTCGACCGAGGTCCGGTACGTCGTGGCGGCGTTTACGGGGACTGCCGTGGTGTTGGGGTGGACCTTTGTGCCGCTGCTCTTCTTCGGCGTCGACGAGACGCTGGACCCGGCGCGCTTCGCGCTGCTGCCCGTGCCGCGGGCGACGCTCGTCCGCGGGATGCTGGCGGCGGCGTTCGTCGGTGTGCCCGCGGTCGCGACGTTGCTCGGCACGAGCGGTCTGGCTCTCACGGTCCGTCGGTCTGGCGTTGTCGTGGCAGGTGTCGCGTTCGTCGGCGTCGTGGCCGGGCTGGTGCTCGGGGTCGTCGCGAGTCGCGCCGTCACCAGCGCGTTCGCGGCTCTTCTCCGATCTCGCCGCGTTCGCGACCTCGCCGCGGTCATCGTCGCCGTGTTGGCCTCCTCGGTTGGACCGCTCCAATGGGCCATCACAGTGGCCGTCGAGGAGGGAAGCCTTGACCAGGCGGTGCGGATCGCGGACGTGCTGAGCTGGACGCCATTGGCCGCGCCCTATGTCCTGCCGTACGACGTGGCTAGCGGCCGCTGGTTGGTGGCTGGCGCGCGCGTCTGCGTGACCGTCGGCGCGATCGCCCTGCTTTTCTGGTGGTGGTCGCGCACGATCGAGTCGGCAATGATCGGTGTTTCGACCGGCGGAGCTACGAAGCCGGTCAAGGGGGCGGACACCGGTGCGGTCGCGGCGCTGGTTCCGCGTGCGCTTCGCGTGATCGCCAAGCCGACCGCGTTCGGCGCGATCGTCGCCCGTGAGTCGCGGTTCTGGTGGCGAGACGCTCGGCGCCGCGCGAGCGTGATCTCGATCCTGATCGCCTCGGCCGTGCTGCCGATCGCCCTCAACATCGCCTCGAGCGGCGCCAATGACCGGGGCGGCACGTCGGCGCTGGGGTTCAGCTTCGCCGTATCGATGGCCGGCACGATGGGCGGGATGCTGCTGGCCAATCAGTTCGCCTTCGACGGCAGTGCATACGCCGCGCACCTGTTGGTCGGCGTGCCGGGGCGGGTCGAGTTGCGGGCTCGGGCCGCGGCGATCGCGCTGGTCGCCGTGCCGGTCCAGCTCGTCGTAGTCGTCGCCGTCACCCTGCTCGCTGGACGCCCGCACCAACTTCCGACCGGGTTCGGGATGCTCGCGGCCAGCTTCGGTGCGGCGATGGCCGCCGCGGCGGCGCTGTCGGTGCTCGCTCCGTACGCGTTGCCGGAGAACACGAACCCGTTCGCGATCAACAGCGGCGGCGGGAGCGCCAAGGGGATGCTCGCCCTTCTCGCCATGATCGGCACACTCATCATCAGCATGCCGGTGGTGATCGCCGCCCTGATGCTGGGATCCTCCACGGCGGGCTCGTGGGGGGTGCTCGCGATCGGGCTAGCGTACGGCGGCGCGGCGGCCTGGCTCGGCACCTACATCGCGGGCGACCTGCTCGACCGGCGCGGCCCAGAGGTACTGATGGCCATCACGCCCAAGCGATAGCGCCCAATGGTGTGAGGATCGACATATTCCGTGCAGACACGGCGCAGGACGGAACAGGCGGGCGGCCGGCGTGGTTGTGAAGACGGTCGGTGTGTTCATTGTCCCCGGGCCTCAAACCCATTGCCTTCGCGGAATACCGTACGGCTGGAGCCGCGTCGCGCCACTCGCCGCGAGGCGACATGCACACCGGCGTTCGCCCCCGTGCCACCATGGCGCGGGGGCGTCCCGCGATTACGGTCCGTATTCGCAATTGCCCAATTGAGGCGCGACCGGGCTAAACGTGATGCCCTCATCCGGATCCCGGACTGTGGGTTGGCGCACCTCTTCTGACATGCTGTGTTTCTGACATGCTTAGCGCGGCGGCAACGGGGCCGCGCTCCGCGTACCCTGCGGCGCTCCGCCCCGAGGTCGGCCTCCGCCATGGTCGCCCAACCACCGGCAGGCCGTGGCTTGAGACACTGCCCGGCAGGGACACCCCGCTGTCGAGCACAGGAGGACAGGGAGACAGGGATGTCGAAGGGCCATGGCGCCCGGCGCAAGCCACCCGAGAACGACGCGAGTGGGCATGGCGTGCAGTTGTTAACCCCGGAGGGCGAGCGGGTCGAGCACCCGGATTACGACGTCGACTTCACCGACGACGAGTTGCGCGGGCTCTACCGCGATCTGGTGATAGTCCGGAAGTTGGATGCCGAGGCCACCGCGCTGCAGCGCCAGGGCGAGTTGGGCATCTGGGCCAGCTTGCTCGGCCAGGAGGCGGCCCAGGTCGGTTCGGGGCGCGCGCTCCGGAAGCAGGACATGGCCTTCCCGACATACCGCGAGCACGGCGTCCTGTACTGCCGCGGAATCGATCCGATCATGCCGCTAGGACTCTTCCGCGGTGTGGATCAGGGCGGCTGGGATCCGAACGCGCATAAGTTCAACATGTACACGATCGTGATTGGCGCGCAGACGCTGCACGCCACCGGCTACGCCATGGGGGTCGCCAAGGACGGCAAGGTGGGAAACGACGACGGTGAGGCGGTGATCGCCTATTTCGGCGACGGCGCCACCTCGCAGGGCGACGTCAACGAGGCGTTCGTGTGGGCCAGCGTCTTCAACTCGCCGATCGTCTTCTTCTGCCAGAACAACCAGTACGCGATCTCGGAGCCGCTGGAGCGGCAGACGCGCGTACCGCTTTACCAGCGTGCGGCCGGCTTCGGCTTCCCCGGTGTTCGGGTGGACGGCAACGACGTACTCGCGTGCTTCGCGGTGACCCGTAAGGCGCTGGACGACGCACGCCATGGGCAGGGCCCGACCCTCATCGAGGCCTACACCTACCGGATGGGCGCGCACACCACCTCCGACGACCCGACCCGCTATCGCATCGCGTCCGAGGTCGAGTCGTGGCAGGCCAAAGACCCGATCAAGCGATTCCGGGCATACCTCGAGCGCCTCGACGCGGCGGATGACGCCTTCTTCGGCTCGGTCGAGGATGCGGCGGCGCGGGAGGCTGTCGCACTTCGGGAGCGGGTGCTCTCGATGCCGGATCCCGATCCGCTCGGGATGTTCGACCACGTCTACCCCACGGGCTCACCGGAGGTCGAGGAGCAGCGGGAGGCGTTCGCCCGATACCTCGATTCGTTCGCGGACTCGCACGCTGGAGGTCACTGATGGCCACGCTCACCCTCGGCAAGGCGATCAACGAAGGTCTGCGAAAGGCGTTGGAGAGTGACGCCAAGGTCATCATCATGGGCGAGGATGTCGGCAAGCTCGGCGGCGTGTTCCGGATTACCGACGGATTGCAGAAGGACTTCGGCGAGGAGCGGGTCATCGACACCCCGCTGGCCGAGTCGGGCATCATCGGCACCGCGATAGGGCTCGCCATTCGGGGCTACCGACCAGTGTGTGAGATCCAGTTCGACGGCTTCGTGTATCCGGCGTACGACCAGATCGTCTCCCAGGTCGCCAAGATGCATTACCGGTCGCGGGGCAAGCTTCGATTGCCGATCGTGATCAGGATCCCGTTCGGCGGAGGCATCGGCGCGGTCGAGCACCACTCCGAGTCGCCGGAGGCGTATTTCGCGCACACCGCGGGGCTGAAGGTGGTGGCCTGCTCGAACCCGGCCGATGGTTACTCGATGATCCAGCAGGCGATCGCCACAGACGACCCGGTCGTCTTCTTCGAGCCCAAGCGGCGCTACTGGGAGAAGGGTGAGGTCGACACCTCGGTGTCGCACGCCGACGCATACCCACTCTTCGCCTCCCGCGTCGTGCGGCGCGGCACCGACGCAACCGTCGCCGCGTACGGCCCGATGGTGAAGACCGCGCTCGACGCGGCCACCGCTGCCGCGGAGGAGGGACGGGAACTCGAGGTCATCGACCTTCGCTCGCTGTCCCCGCTCGACCTGGCGCCGGTGTTTGATTCGGTACGCCGGACCGGACGGCTCATCGTCGTGCACGAGGCCGCGCGCAGCGGTGGACTTGGCGGCGAGATCGCCGCGCGCGTCACGGAGAAGTGCTTCTACTCGCTGGAGTCGCCCGTGCTGCGGGTCACCGGGTTTGACATTCCCTATCCGGCCGCGCGGGTGGAAGAGGAGTTCCTGCCCGACCTGGACCGGGTGCTCGACGCCGTCGACCGCTCGTTCGGATGGTGAGGTCAGATGTCACGCGTGAAGGAGTTTCCCCTGCCCGACCTCGGTGAGGGTCTCACCGAGGGCGAGATTCTCAAGTGGCTCGTCGCCGAGGGCGACATGATCACGCTGAACCAGCCGATCGTCGAGGTCGAGACGGCGAAGGCGGCCGTCGAGATCCCGGCCAAGTGGGCTGGGAGGGTCGCGAAGATCTTCCACGGCGAGGGGGAGACGATCGAGGTCGGAACCCCGATCATTGCGATCGATACCGATCCGAGCGGCGGCGATCTGCCGTCCGGCGACCGCGATACGTCGCCACCGGCCCGGTCGCCGTCGCCGACCCCGTCGTCGGCACCGTCCGCGGCGTCGCTCGCCGCGGTCGAGGTCGCGCCGGCCGAGGGTGCGGTGGAGCCAGGGATGATCGGCGGTCCCGCGCCGGGTGGCCGCACGGCGGTGCTCGTCGGGTACGGGCCGAGGACGACGGCGGCCGCGAGGCGCCCGCGCAAGGACGCCGCCCGAGATTCCGAAGGGGACCTCGCCGGTGTTGCCGGGGCGCCGGTGCCGGACGAGGAGGGCATCGGCGAGGTCATGACGATGCTGGCCGGCGTGGGCGCCGCGGGCCCGGTTCTGGCCACGCCGCCGGTTCGCAAGCTGGCGCGAGACCTCGGCGTCGACCTGACCGAACTCACCGGGAGCGGCCCAGCCGGGTCGATAACCCGGGATGACGTCCAGATTGCGGCCGGTGCGGCCGCCGCGCCAGCCGATGTCGCGCCGTCTTTCGCGCCGTCCGCCGCTCCTTCGTTCGGTCCCGACCGCGAGCAACGACTGCCGGTCAAGGGCGTGCGCAAGCTCACGGCGGAGAACATGGTGGCGTCGGCCTTCACGGCTCCACATGTCACCGAGTTCCTGACCGTCGACGTCACCCGTGCGGTACGGGCGCTGGAGCGCCTGCGTGATCTGCCCGAGTGGCGCGACGTCCGCGTGTCGCCGCTGCTCCTGGTGGCGAAGGCTATCCTGCTCGCCGTCCGCCGCCATCCGATGATCAACTCAACCTGGTCGGGCGAGACCGGCGAGATCGTGGTGAAGGAGTACGTGAACCTCGGCATCGCCGCCGCCACGCCGCGGGGCCTGGTGGTACCCAATATCAAGGACGCCGGCCGGCTCTCCCTGCGGGAACTCGCGGACGCTTTGACGGCGCTCGTCGCCACCGCCAAGGAGGGGCGTACCGCGCCGGCCGACATGTCCGGCGGGACGCTGACGATCACCAACGTGGGCGTCTTCGGCGTGGACACCGGCACGCCGATCCTGCCGCCGGGCGAGGCGGCGATCCTCGCCTTTGGGGCGGTTCGGGAGATGGCCTGGGTCCACAAGGGACGGATCCGCCCGCGCCAGGTCACCACGCTCGGGCTCTCGTTCGACCACAGAATCATCGACGGCGAGCTCGGCTCGAAGTTCCTTCGGGACGTCGGTCGGTTCCTCGGAGACCCGGAAACCGCCCTGCTCGCCTGGACCTAGCCGCCGCCGCACGCCTCGTGATCACCGCACGTGTTCAACACCTGCCAGTCCCCACGACGATCAACCGGGCGGGTGTTGAACACGTGCGGTAATCTTGCCTCGGGCCGCCGGCCTTGGCTCAGTCTGTGGATGAGTAATCACATGGCCGGTGGGCTAGATCACCGACGAATCGGTGGAATATATGGGCGTGGTTCTTGTTTAATGTAAGTATGAACTCGATGATGCACAGAATCCGTAGTCGCCGCCAGGCTGACCGTCGTGCCCGTGCGATCGCGAAGGCCATGCGGAGTGCGCCCTCCTCGGCGCTGCGCCGCGAGCTTCTCGAAATCGCGAGCCGGTACGAGTAACACCAAACCGAGCACCTCCCTCCCTCCCACCCATCTCCCTCGCTCCCATCTAGCGCCGATCATGACCTGGAGGTCATGATCGGCGCTATTTGTGGACCGTGACCTCATGATCGTGCGGATCTTGGGGTCCGCTGGTGTGCTGGTCCCGTACAGCGGCCGACCGGGGGGTAACGGCGATGACTCATCGCCGGGTACGGTGTTGCTCGTCCGCGTCGCGTCGGTGCCGGGCTGGGGGATGGGTGCTGTCGGTACCGGTTCTGCCAGCACCGATCCGTTCCGCGCCGGACGACGACAGACTGTGTTCAATCCAGGAGGCACCAATGTCCGAAGCTCCCTACCCGCCTGGTGAGCCGCCGGCGGACGGCGACCGGACCGGTCAGGTCCCACCGCGCTACTCGGCCTCTGCCTCCGTGCCCGTCCCGCCGGCCATCCCCCAGCAGCCACAGCCACCCTCACCCGGATACCAGCCGGCCCAGTACGGACAGGGCTCCGGCCAACTCGGTCAGCCAGGCCAACTCGGTCAGCCCGGCCAGACTCCATCGCCCTCCGGGCAGACTCCGGTGACTGGGCAGGCGCGAGTAGCCGCGACGGCATCCGTTCCCGTGCCACCGGTCGCTCCGGCCGCGCCGAGTTACGGCGCTCCGCCTCAGGGATACCCAGCCCAGCCGGGCGTCTACGGGCAGCCGTCGACCGCGCCGCAGTACGGCCAGCCTGCCGGCGGACCCGCCCCGTACGGGCAGCCCGCTGGCGGACCGGGCCAGTTCGGCCAGGCTCCGGCCGGCGCGGGCCAGTACGGGCAGGCGGCCGGTGGCGCCGGGCAGTACGGTTCGTCACCGACAGGACCCGGCCAGTTCCCCCAGCCCGGCTATGGCGGTCCCGCGCCGACGACCTACGGCACGCCGACGCCGGATCGCGGCGGAGCCCCTGGGCCGATCGGACAGGGTGGGTATCCGCCAGCGACGTATGGCCAGCACGCGCCAGAGCCGGGTCGGGCAAGAGAGGGCCAGGGTCCCCCGACCGGTGGATGGCCATATGTTGAGCACGCGCCGCCTGCGCCCAAGTCCCGCCGCGGGCTGATCATCACACTGATCGTCGTGGCGCTTGTGCTCGTGGTCGGCGTCGGAGGCTATGTCGGCTGGAGCCTCACCAATCGGGGCGCATCATTCGCGGTCGGCGACTGCGTCAAGCAGGACGGCAGCAACGCCGTGGCCACCGAATGCTCGGAGTCTGGAGCATTTCGGATTACGTCCATCGTGGAGGCCGAGAACACCTGCCCGGACGCGAAGCAGCCATCGCTCGTCCTCACCGAGGTGGGCGGCGGGAAGAGGTACGCCTGCCTCGCCCCAGCCAGCTAACCCCGCACTCCACCGCCCGAACATCGCCGATCATGATTTGGAGGTCATGATCGGCGCCGTTACGCGACGGGCAGCTCATGATCATGGCGATCTTTGGGAGCGAGTTCAAAACTCGGTCGCGGACTGTCGTACCCCCAATAGAGACTCTGGTCCATGCTGCGCAACGCACTGCCGGCGAGCACTGAGGCCCGACGGATCCTCGTCGGGACGATCTTTTCGGCCATCGGCCGGGGCCTCACGCTGCCATTCCTGTTTGTCTACCTGACGCACGTTCGCGGGTTGGACGCCGGCACGGTTGGCCTGCTGGTCGGGTGGATGGGAGTGGTCGCCCTGGTGCTGGCGCCCGTCGGCGGCAGCCTCGTCGATCGATTCGGTGCGCGACGAGTGGTGATTCCGCTGTTCGCCGTCGAGGCCGCGGGGACCGGGTCCTTGGCCTTCGTCGACAGCACGGTCAGCGCCTTCTTCTCGCTCAGCGTTGTGGCCATTGGCTTCGCGGCGTTGTGGTCGGGCCAGACCACGATCCTCGCCTCCCTGGTGACACCCGAGGAACGTCAGCGCGTGTTCGGACTCTCGTTCACGCTGCTCAACCTCGGGATCGGCATCGGTGGGGTCATCGCCAGCACCATTGTGGACGCGTCGCGCCCGTCGAGCTTCCAGGTGATCTACCTTGGCGACGCGGTGAGCTACCTGATCCCGGCGACGATCCTGCTTGCCATGCCGCACGTTGGTCGCCGCGTCGTCGTGGCGGCCGACAGGATTGAGACGAAGACCAAGGGCGGCTACGCCCAGGTGCTCCGCGACCGATCCTTCGTGCGCTTCTTCATCTTCGGGCTGGCGGTGATCACATTCGGATACGCCCAGATCGAGGTCGGCTTCACGGCGTTCGCGACCCAAGTCGCCAGGGTCGAACCGGGCGTGCTTGGCTGGGCGTTCGCCGGGAACACGCTCCTCATCGTCGTAGCCCAGCTTTTTGTCGTCCGTTGGCTCGAGGGTCGCAGTAGAACGAAAGCGCTCGCGATCGTGGGGCTTATCTTCTCGGTGTCGTGGGCGACGCTCGCAGCAGCTGGCCTGGCGGGCAGCAACGGTCTGGTCGGGTTCGCCATAGCCGGTGTCATCGGATGCTCGGTCATCTTCGCCGTCGGCGAGACGCTTATGTCGCCTGTGATGCCGGCGATCACCAACGCGCTCGCCACCGACGAGCTGCGCGGGCGCTACAACGCGATGGCATCGATGGTGTGGGGCATCAGTGGCATCGTCGGACCGGTCGCCGCCGGCCCGCTGATCGGCGCGGGCCGAGCCCCGACCTGGATAATGCTCGTCATCGGTGGCAGCCTGTTCGCGTCAGTCCTCGCCCTTCGGTTGCACCATCGACTCACGCCCGCCCAAGACGGCCGCCCCAGCGCCGATCATGACCTGGAGGTCATGATCGACACCGTTGAGCGACGTCAAGCTCATGATCACAGCGATCTTGGGGCCCGTCAGGCGTCATAGCGGGCCCGACGATCGGCCAATGCGGCCGGGTCGCGGTGCCGGCGGGTCGCGGTGCCGGCGGGTCGCGGTGCCGGCGGGTCGCGGTGCCGGCGGGTCGCGGTGCCGGCGGGTCGCGGTGCCGGCGGGTCGCGGTG
>JAXIPB010000296.1:0-4619 GCA_045403155.1 Micromonosporaceae bacterium | reverse complement strand
CGTCTCCGGGATGCAGACCGACGTCTCCGGGATGAAGCCCGACGTCTCCGGGATGAAGACCGACGTCTCCGGGATGAAGACCGACGTCTCCGGGATGAAGACCGACATCGCGAGGCTGGACACAGGCCTGACCGAAGTGCGCGAGCAGCTGCGCAGCCTCGAATTGGCAAGCGAGGCTCGCGGCAACCGCGTCGATGCGCAATTTGAGCGTCTGTTCGCCCTCATTCAACGCGACGAGACGAAGCGGTCCTAGTCGGCTAATTGCCGTAGCGGGCTCTGCATCGGCGGGCACCGCTGCGCAGGTACGTCGCGGACCCGGGGGGATTGGCCGGTAAGCGGTTCGAAGGTCCTCAAACTTGGACGTATCGGCGCGAGGAATGGGTCCGGCCGGAGGTGGTCAGCCCGGCCGCCGGATGGTTGGATTCGCCTAGCTCATGGTTTGGTCAGTCGGCGCTCATTGTTGAAGGAAGCTGATGAACTACCTGATCTACGCGATCGCCGTCGTGCTGCTCGCCGCTGTCGTGCTAGCCGTCAAGGTCGCCTTCGTCGACAAGCGGCCGCAGAAGATCGGCCTGCTGTACATGGTGCTGGCCGTCCCGCTCTACGTGGTCTACTACAACGACCGCTGGCCCAAGACCTGGGGCGAGCTGCGCATGCGGGACCTGGCCAAGCCGCTTCAGGACTACACGCCTCGGGCCGACGTCAACTTTGAGTCTCACATCGCCCCGGCGATCATGGTCCTCATCATCCTGCTGGTCTACCTCGTGGTCTTCCAGCGGGTGGCGGTCCGGCGCCGGCTGGCGCGGATCTCCGATCCGATCGCGACGTTCCTCGCAGGGTCGGTGGCGGCGACGATGTTCGGCGGCACCCTCGTCTCCACGTTCCATTGGGGCTGGCTCGGCGCGGTCGGGATCAGCGTCGGCTTCGCGCTCATCTACCTCGGTGCCCTCGCCCTGCTCGCCGCCATTCTGGAGCTGATGGCGGCGCTCGCTAGGCTCTTCGGCGTCTGGATCCAGCGGCGGATCTTCGCCGTCGCGACCCTGATCACTCGCGCCGCGAGCTGGATCTCCTCGCTCGGCGGGCGGCTCGTGCCGCGCAGCTTCGTTGAGGCGATCCGAGCCGATACCGCGCGCCAGGAGGCCATGTTCCTCGTGGAGCAGGACACACAGGACCGGTGGATCGAGGCGGGATTCGACCGCGACCGCGCACGCCGGAACGCCGGGCGGACGTCTCGTCGTGGCCGCACAGTCGCGCCCATTGAGGAGCAGGCCGATGCCACGGCGGCCAGCAGCGCCGAGCAAACGTCGCTGCAGACCAGCGGATCCTGACGACTCCGTTTCGCGCCGGTGGGCTACTGGCAGGTGACCGTGCTCTGCGCCCACGCTCGAAGCGCCTGAGCCGCGGGCATGCCGAGCACGGCCCTACGTTGGGCGGTAAGGTCCTCGGTCGCGAGCCGCGACAGGGTCCAGGCCAGTGGTGCCGGCAGGCCGGGCGACGTCTGCGGACTGATGCTCACGTAGCGGCCAGCCGCGAGACTCACGTCGCACGGGTTGAGCGTTCCGGGCACGGGACCGCTGAAGGTCGCAGCCGCTTCCTCCTGGATCGCGAGCTCATCGAGACTGTCCGGCCGTGATCGCGTCAGCGGCGGCACGAGTGCTTCCACGACGCGTTGTGGGGAGGCGGCTGCAGCGACCTCCGCATAGTGGTTGTCCACCATGAGGAAGACCGGCACGACCCTTGCATTGCCGGACGTTGCGTTGTGCGTGGCGATGAGCCGTTCAAGCCGTGGCCAGAGTGCGAGCAGCATGCCGATGCCGGTGTTCTCCGCGTACCCTCCGTCCACAATGGCCGTGCGGGTTGCCTTCTCGGGATCAGTCGCGCACCCATAAAGCTGGCCCGAGGGCGATACGTACGGGAACCGAGCCGACAACAGCGCCGCGCTGGCGTTGGACAGGCTAGCCGGGTTCGTGCTGTCGTTCGGTCCGCATAGGAAGTCGAGCAGATCCGACGTGACCGGCGCATCGGTGACGCCCGCGCCGGCCCGGATGGCGGTGCAGCCGCCGCCCTCCGCTTGAGCGACGGCGTCGGTGAGCCGCATCGCACTGACGTTGAGCCGGCAACCGCTCTCCACCTGCGTACCGGTCAGCATCATGACCGGACGGCGGCCGCCCAGACCCCAGCTCCCGGCGAAGAAGTCCTGCCGTAGGCCGCCGATGTGCCGGGTCCAGCTGTCCTCGAGCCGCTGGGCGCGGTCCTGGCCGCCGAATCCAACGAATGCCCGGGCCAGGTCGGTCGTGACCATCCAGGTCAGCGGATCCGTGAGCAGGTCCGGCCGGCCGAGCTCCTCGTCGTACCAGTTCGCGTCGCGGCCGGACGCTGCGTCGAGACCCGCGGCGTACGCCACCAGGCCGAGGCTGCCTCCCGACGCGCCGCCCATCGCGAAGATCCGGTCCGACGGCGCGGCGTCGCAGCCAGCGACCTTCGCGGATCGCGACGGGTCGAACAGATCGCTGAGCGTGGAGGCGGTCCAGTACGCGGCGCGCAGGCCACCGCCGGGCGCGGCCACGAGCACCAGCGGGACGTCCTGACCCTCGTGCCCGCCGCCGGCGCAGTTCGCCAGGACCCACTCGCCGAAGGCTTTGGTGAGGTCCAACCCGGCGCGGGTACCGTCCGCCGCGACGATGCCGTTGGGCAGCGGGCCATCACGTCGAACCGCGTTCGCGGAGCCGTCGTTGAGCCAGAAGCTCGCGACGAGAAGGTCGGCGATGACCAAGGTCACCACGGGTAGGCGGGTAAAACCCACCAGAAGCAGACCCGGCGGGGCGGTGTGCCGCTCCGACCACCGCTGCGCCTCGCCGAGCAGCAGCATGAGGGTGGCGAGAAAGACCGGAACAACCAGGAAGACGCTCACGAGCGCGAGATGAGTGATGGCGCCGACGATGCTTAGGATGGCGAGAACCCCGACGACCGCCGCGGCGTACCGGTACTTGACCTCCACGGTCGCCGGCCTTTCGGCCGTGGCTCCGTCCCATCGAGTCAGAAGTCGATATCCGAAGAAGGCCGTGAGTGGCGCCCCGACGAGGGCCACCCAGATGATGATCCATGAGCGGATCGCGATCCCGGACAGTCCCTCGTCGTTGAGCAACAGCACGAGCGGCACCGGGGCGAATGCCACGACGCCCAGCATCAGCAGCGTGACGGGGGAAGCGATCGCCAGGATGCGTACGACGCGGCGCGCGGCCAGTACATTGGCGCTATCCGGCGGTCGGGCGTCCTTCTCCCTGTTCTCGGCGGCCGCCCGCGCGATGGCCTGCCGATCCGTGCGGTTGGCGCGCAGGCCCCAGAAGAAGCCGAGCACGAGGATGACAAGGGCGAGCGCGGGTACGGCGTAGAGTTCGTTCAAGTCGAGCCAGAACGCGAGAACCGCCGACACCGCGGCCACACCGAGAAGCCAGGCCCACCAGCGAACCTCTTTGTCGGGCACGCCCGACTGGTCGGCGAGCACGACCCGTCTTGCTATGAGCCAGACAGTCAGCCCGAGCAGCAGGCTGCCCACGATGGCGAGCAGGCCACCGGCCATCGCGGTCCAGTCGTCGACCCACCGGCGGCTGAGGTCGACTGTCTGACCGGTTGCGTCGCCGAGCAGCGCGGCCACAAATACCGCGGTCGCGATGAGGGGAGCCCGCAGGCGCCAGATTGCCCACAGAGTCCGGCGCAGCCAGGTCCGCAGAAGTGTTGAGTCTCTGAGCAGGACCACAAGCAGCGCAACGAACGTGCCGATCAGCGCAACCTTGAGTGTTGTCGCAACCCATGATCCGATGATGAGGGCATCGCTCACCGTGAGGTCGGCAATCGTACGCTCCACCATGGACAGACGGAGGCCGTTCTCGGCCGCGTCGGCGACCGCGGCGAGCGCAACCAAAATCCACGCCAGCCTCGCGTGCGCCAGCCGCTGCAGAACGCTCAGGTTGACCGGTACGCCGGGCAGGACACTCGGCTGGTGCGACCGCAGCCGGCGCCAACTCTGGATCAGGAGCGTGACGTACACGAAAATGAACACGACGTCCACTGCGGTGTACGCCCGGGCCGTCCACAGGATCAGCTCATGTGAGGCGATAGCGTCGTGCCAGGTCTGCAGCAGCGCCCGGGTGGAATCGACGAAGTTCAGACTGACTCCGCTGGCCAGGGACTCGATCTGTCCGGCCGAGGCGCCGGAGATCTGCACCTGTGCGAGCAGCGCACCGAGACTCCGTAGGACGAGCCAGAGCGTAATCGCGAGCGTGATCCATGGCAGCACGACCGGTGCTCGCGGCGTTGCCTCCGTTGCCGCCGTTGTGGGCGGAGCAGAGGGTTGCCTTTGCGCCGGAACGGTCACGGTCGTCTGCTCAGCCACGGATGCCTCCCAAGGCAGCACGGCGGGGGGTGCGCGTCTGACAGTGTCGTGCGCCGCACCAGTGGCCGCAATAGTCCAGCCGGACTCAACGTGCAAACGAAGAGTGAATCGGCGAAGTTCGCTCGATCTGCCTACCACTCGGGCCCGCCCGTGCCCTGGCGTTATCGTGTGCGGTCCTACCGGCTGGTGCCGGGGTGACCCCACCCGAAATGGGGTATAACACCCC
>JAXIPB010000331.1:0-17407 GCA_045403155.1 Micromonosporaceae bacterium | reverse complement strand
GGCGGCCACACCGACGTCGATGAACTCCTGATTCTGTGTCGTTGGCACCATTCCAGAGTCCACGAAGGACACTGGCGGATCGAACTCGACGCCACCACCGGCGAATTGCACGTCTACCGGCCGAACGGCACCCCTTACGAGCTTGGACCGTCGCAACCGTTCACCGGGCCGAACACCAGGCGCGGCGACCCTGGACACGACGATCGCGGAACCTAGGCGAGGAGCTCCTTAGTAAGCACCGTCACAGATTCCCCTGAGCCAGACTGCAGGACCTCGGCATCTTGCCACCCGCAGTCACGGTAGAACGGCGCTGCTCGGCCTGTCGCGACCCACGCGTGCGTGACGCCGCGATCGACGGCCCACGCCTCCACGCGCTCGAGCAGCGCCCGTCCCACGCCAGCCCTGCGCTGATCCGGGCGCACCACCATGCCAAGAATCCATGGCGAGCGGTCCCGCCGTTCCTCAATGTCAAACTGACCAAGCCCGACGGCGCCGATAGCTCCCGACTCATCGACGGCCACGAACGTGATTGGAAGGCTGTTTCGGCCGACCTCTCTTGCGGTGATGTCCACCCAGTACGAGAGATCCTCGGGCTCCGGCGCGTGGCCCCATTCGGTCCAGCGAATCTCGCCCACCGCGGCCACGAGGTCGGGGCGATCGGCGAGCAACTGCACGGCGAACGCGGGCGGTCTCTGGGCAGGCACGGCCCGAGGCTAGCGAAACCGGTAGATTGGCCGCGAGGGGAATATGTCAGATCAGTTCACGTTCACCGCTTTGCCCGCCCGGGTGGACCTGCCAGCGATCGATCACGAGGTCCTCGCGTTCTGGCGGGACCATGACGTGTTTCAACGAAGCCTCGCGCATACCGCGCGCGGGCCGCGTTGGGTGTTCTACGAGGGGCCACCGACGGCGAACGGCCGGCCGGGCACCCACCACGTCGAGGCCCGCGTGTTCAAGGACGTCTTTCCCCGGTTCAAGACCATGAAGGGCTACCACGTCCCGCGGCGGGCCGGTTGGGACTGTCACGGGCTCCCGGTCGAGATCGCCGTCGAGCGCGAGCTGGGCCTCACAGGCAAGCACGACATCGAGCGGATCGGCATCGCGGAGTTCAACGCCCGCTGCCGCGAGTCGGTGCAGCGCTACGTGGGCGAGTTCGAGGAGCTGACGGAACGCGTCGGCTACTGGGTCGACCTGCGCACCCCGTACTGGACGATGTCGCCGGAGTACATCGACAGCGTCTGGTGGGCGCTGCGCCAGATCTTCGACAAGGGCCTGCTGGTCGAGGATCACCGCGTCGCGCCGTACTGTCCCCGCTGCGGCACGGCCCTGTCCGACCACGAGGTGGCGCAGGGATACGAGATCGTCAAAGACCCCTCCGTCTACCTACGGATGCCGGTCGACGGCGAGGTCGCCGGGATCGCCGGTGTGGACCTGCTCGTGTGGACCACCACGCCGTGGACCCTGGTGTCGAACACCGCGGTCGCCGTGCACCCGGGCGTGACCTACGTGGTCGCCCGCGTCCGCGAGAGCGTGTTCGTCGTGGCCGAGCCGCTGCTGACCGCGGTGCTCGGCGAGGAAGTTGAGGTACTCGCGACCATCCAGGGCCGCAACCTGGAAGGGCTGAGATACCGGCGCCCGCTCGACCTTGTCGACATCCCGGACGCCCACTACGTCGTACTCGCCGATTATGTGACGACCGAGGACGGCACCGGATTGGTGCACCTGGCGCCCGCGTTCGGCGCGGACGACCTCGTCACCTGTCGCCGGTACGGGCTGCCAGTCGTCAACCCGATCGAGCCCAACGGCCGGTTCAAGGCCGACGTCAAACTCATCGGCGGCCTATTCTTCAAGGAGGCGGACCCCGTACTCGTGCTGGAGCTGCAGAAACGCGGAGTCCTGCTGTGGGTGAGCGATTACAAGCACAGCTATCCACACTGCTGGCGGTGCCACACTCCGCTGATGTACTACGCGCAACTCGTGTGGTACATCCGCACCACCCAGATCCGCGATGCGCTGTTGCGGGAAAACGAGCACACGAATTGGCATCCCGAGCACATCAAGCACGGACGCTACGGCGACTGGCTCGCCAACAACGTCGACTGGGCGCTGTCGCGCAACCGCTACTGGGGCACTCCCCTGCCGCTGTGGCGCTGCACCGAGGGGCACGTCACTTGCGTCGAGTCGCGCGAGGAACTTGGTTCGCTCGCCGGGCAGGATCTGTCCAATCTGGACCCCCACCGCCCGTACATCGATGAGATCTCGTTCGACTGTGGCCAATGTGGAGCTCCGAGCACGCGGGTGAGCGAGGTCATCGATGCGTGGTTCGACTCCGGCTCGATGCCCTTCGCGCAGCACGGCTTTCCCTTCGCCGGAGGCGATCAACGCGGCAACCGCGCCGGAGGCGATCAACGCGGCAACCGCGCCGGAGGCGATCAACGCGGCAACCGCGCCGGAGGCGATCAACGAGGCAACGGCGTCCCCGGCAGCGATACAGCATTCGCGGAGGCGTACCCGGCCCAGTTCATCGCCGAGGCGATCGACCAGACCCGCGGATGGTTCTACACGCTGATGGCCGTCGGCACGCTGGTCTTCGGTCGCTCGGCGTACGAGAGCGTGCTCTGCCTGGGCCACATCGTGGCCGAGGACGGCCGCAAGATGAGCAAGCACCTTGGCAACGTGATCGAGCCGATGCCTCTGATGGACCGGCACGGCGCCGACGCGCTGCGGTGGTTCATGCTCTGCGCGGGCTCGCCGTGGCTCAACCGGCGGGTCGGGGACGCGCCCTTGGAGGAGATCGTTCGGAGGGTGCTTGTGCCCTACTGGAACTCGGTCTCCTTCTTCACCCTGTACGCCGACGCCAACACCTGGCATCCGAGCGACCAGGAGAAGGGCGAGCTGACGCCGCTTGACCGGTGGCTGCGGGCCGAGCTGCACAACCTCATCGGCGTTGTGGACTCCGCACTGGAGGACTTCGACACCGCCGGCGCGGGGCGCGCGCTGGGCGACTTCATCGACGACCTCTCCAACTGGTACATCCGGCTCTCGCGCGCCCGGTTCTGGCAGGGCGACCCGGGCGCCCTCGCGACGCTGTACGAGACCATCGGGACGCTGACCCGCCTGCTCGCGCCGCTGATCCCTTTCCTCGCCGAGCATGTCTGGCGGGCAGCGGTGCGCCCGGGCGACCCGTCGGCGGCCGCCTCAGTACACCTCGCGACGTGGCCCGCGCAGGACGCGACGGCCCTCAATGATGAGCTGCGCGCTCAGATGGCGACGGTGCGAGCGCTGGTCGAGGCCGGCCGCGCGGCCCGCAAGGCCAGCAACCTCCGAGTCCGGCAACCGTTGGCTCGTGCGCTCATCGGGGTGCCCGACGGCCGCATGCCGCCGCGAGAGCTGCTGACCTTCGTCAGCGAGGAGCTCAACGTTCGCGGCCTGGCCAGCCTCGCATCGGCCGGCGAGGTAGTCGACGTCAGCGTCAAGCCCAACTTCCGCCGGCTCGGTCAGCGGTTCGGTCCGCGAACGCAGCAGGTCGCCGCCGCGATCGGGAAGCTCGACCCGGTCGTCCTGGCCGCCGGCGTGCAGGACGGCGCAGTGGTGACCCTCGACCCCGACCCTGACCCTGACCTCGGAGGCTTCGGCGACCCTGTCGAGATCACCGCCGGCGACGTGATCATCACTCAGGCGCCGCGGTCGGGTTGGTCCGTGGCGACCCAGCGCGGCGTGACGATCGCGCTCGATACCACCATGACCCCGCAGTTGCGTCGCGCGGGCTTGGCCCGCGAGGCGATCAGGCTCATTCAGGAGGCGCGGAAGCGAGCCGGACTCGCGATCACGGATCGGATCGAAGTCGTCTGGATCGCCGCTCCGGAGACAGTCGCTGCGATTCGCGAATATGAAGCGGAAATTGCTGAGGCCGTCCTCGCCACAAGGATGATAGAGGCCGAGCCGGACGAGCAGGAAGCAACGAATATGGACGACGAACTCGGCCTGCGATTCTCGCTCCGGCGTACGCATCAATAGCCGCACAGAGACCGTGTACACTGCACCCCATGTTTCCTCCCCTGCCCGACAAGCCGCACCACGACTCGCTGGAGCTCGCGATCCTCGACTTCTGGGAGCGCGAGAAGACGTTCGAGCAGTTGCGGGCCATGAACGCAGGCGGACCACGCTTCAGCTTCATCGACGGGCCGGTGACCGCGAACAAGACGCTCGGCGTCCACACGGCCTGGGGCCGCACGCTGAAGGATGTCTTTCAGCGATACAAGGCGATGCGCGGTTATCACCAGCGATATCAGAATGGCTTCGATTGTCAGGGTCTCTGGATTGAGGTCGGAGTCGAAAAAGAACTCGGCCTGAACTCCAAGAGAGAAATCGAGGAATATGGCCTCGAGGCCTTCGCTCGGAAATGCCGCGATGTCGTGGAATGGTCATCGTCGGAACTCATTAAGGGTTCCGTCCGCCTCGGTCAATGGATGGACTGGGGGCGCGACTATTACACGTTCGCCGACACGAATATCGAATACATCTGGAAATTCCTCAAGGTGGTCTCCGAGCGCGGCTGGATCTTTCGGGGCCACCGCGCGACAGAGTGGTGTCCGCGCTGCGGTACGTCCATCTCCGCCCACGAACTGGCGGGCAGCTACATCGAGCGCGAGGACCCGTCACTGCACGTACGGCTCCCGCTGCTGGACCGACCCGGTGAGGCGCTCGTCGTGTGGACCACGACGCCGTGGACGCTGCCGGCCAACGTCGCCGCCGCCGTGCGGCCGGATGCGCAGTACGGCCGCCTGGACAACGGCGACTGGATCGCCGTCGACCGCAGCGCGGGACGGGCGGCCGAGGAGGTGCTCACGGGCCAGGAGATGATCGGCTGGCGTTACCAGGGCCCGTTCGATACCCTGACGCCCGGCGCGGAGGTCGAGCATCGGATCATCCCGTGGGACGAAGTCTCGTTGGACGAGGGCACGGGAATCGTCCACATCGCACCCGGTTGCGGCGCTGAGGACTTCGAGCTGGGCAAGGCACACGGGCTCGACGTGATCATGCCGGTCGACGAGTCGGGCCGGTTCTACCCCGAGTTCGGCTGGCTGGCCGGTGTGTCCACCTCGGACGCTCGTGACCCCGTCATCGATGACCTGCGCAACCGGGTGCTGCTCGTGGACTCGGGAACGATCACGCACCGCTATCCCGAATGCTGGCGCTGCCACACCCCCCTGATCTTCCGGATCTCCGACGACTGGTTCATCTCCGTCGCCGAGATTCGCGAACCGATGCGGGAGGCCAACCGCACGGTCGAGTGGATTCCCTCCTATATGGGCAGTCGCATGGACGACTGGCTCGTCAACATGGCCGACTGGAACATCTCCCGCCGCCGCTACTACGGCCTGCCGCTGCCCTTCTACCCCTGCACCTGCGGGCACCTGACGGTCATCGGCTCGCGGGCCGAGCTGGCCGAGCGGGCGACCGGACCGCTGGACGGGCTCGAGGAACTGCGTCGCCCGTGGATCGACGATGTCAAGATCCGGTGCCAGGCCTGCGACGGCGAGGTCGAGCGCATCAAGGAGGTCGGCGATGTCTGGCTGGACGCGGGCATCGTGCCGTTCTCGACGCTCGGCTGGCAGAACCCGGAGTGGGTGGAGGGCGGCTACGGCACCGGCGCCGCGAAGGGCCTGACCTCCGCGGATCTGCCCGATCACGCGTACTGGGAGGAGTGGTTCCCGGCCGACTGGGTCTCCGAGATGCGCGAGCAGATCCGACTCTGGTTCTACTCTCAGCTGTTCATGTCGGTGGCGCTTACCGGCCGCTCGCCGTACCGCAGCGTGCTCGGCTACGAGAAAATGCTCGACGAACGCGGCCGCGAGATGCACGGCTCCTGGGGCAACATGATCACCGCCGACGAGGCGTTCGGTCGCATGGGCGCCGACGTCATGCGATGGCAATACTGCGCGCAGCCGCCGAACCAGAACCTGCTCTTCGGCTTCGGCCCCGGCCAGGAGATCCAGCGCAAGCTGCTCACCCTCTGGAACAGCGCGGCCTTCTTCGTCCAGTACGCGAACGCGTCTAGCTTCGGCGGAGCCGATCAACGAAACATCGGCGGCGGAGCCGATCAACGAAACATCGGCGGCGGAGCCGATCAACGAAACATCGGCGGCGGAGCCGATCAACGAAACATCGGCGGCGGAGCCGATCAACGAAGCATCGTCGGCGGAGCCGATCAACGGGGCAACTTCGGGCCGAAGCTGGAGTACCTGGAGGCCGCTGGTGAGGAGCCGCATTCGTTGGACCGCTGGCTGCAGGTCCGCACGGCGAAGTTGATCGCGGAGGCGACGCGGGCGTACGACCGCCACCTCACGGTCAACGTGCTGCGCGCCTTCGAGGCCTATGTGGACGATCTGTCCAACTGGTACATCCGTCGGTCTCGGCGGCGCTTCTGGAACGGCGACGAGGCGGCACTGCGTACCCTCTGGGCATCGCTCGTGCAGGGCCTTCGCGTGGTGTCGCCGGTGATTCCATTCCTCGCCGAGCACCTCTGGCAGGGGCTCGTGGTCAGCGTCTGCCCGGACGCGCCGAGCTCGGTCTTCCTCGCCGGCTGGCCCTCGGTCTCCGACGTGGACGAGAAGCTGCTCGCCGACGTTGCGGCGGTCCGCGAGGTGGTGGACCTGGGCCGGCGAGCCCGCGCCGCGCACCAACTCAAGCTGCGCCAACCGCTGCACCTGCTGCTCATCGAGGGCGTCGACGGCATCGACGGATATCTCGACCAGATCGCCGACGAGCTCCGGGTGAAGGAAGTGCGGGTCGAGCGCATCGAGGCGACCCAGCTGCGCGTGCGACCGAACCTGCCCGTGGTCGCGCCGCGACTCGGCAAGGATGTGCCCACAGTTCGCCGGGCGCTCGACGCTGGCGAGTTCACCGAGCTTCCCGACGGCGGCTTCGAGGTCGCCGGACATGTGCTGGGACCTGACGAGGTCCTGGTGGAGCGGCTGGAGAAGGAGGGGTGGGCGGTCGCCTCGGACGACGGCGTGACCGTGGCCTTCGACACCACCCTCGATGATGAGCTGCGGTTGGAGGCTCGGGTCTACGAGACCGTCCACACCGTCAACGCGATGCGCAAGGACGCCGGTTTTGAGATCACCGACCGGATCCAGCTCTCACTGCCCGCCTCGGACGCCGACCTGCTCGACCACCGGGACTGGATCGCGGCCGAGACCCTGGCGACGTCGATCGACCTCTCCTCGGACGAGGAGGTCCGCCTGACGCTCGCCTGACGGCCTGGTACGGTCGCGGCCATGCAAAAGCCACACGTGGGACCGGGCGAGGGTGCGCCGCCGGCCGATCTCGTTGTCGAGGACGTCACCGTCGGCGAGGGAGCGGAGGCCCAGCACGGCCAGGACGCCACAGTGCACTACGTCGGCGTCTCGTTTGACTCCGGTGAAGAGTTCGACGCCTCGTGGAACCGGGGCCAGCCGTTCAGCTTCTCGCTCGGCCGCGGCCAGGTCATCGCGGGCTGGGACCAGGGCGTCGTGGGTATCAAGGTCGGCGGTCGGCGCCGGCTGGTCATCCCGCCGCACCTGGGGTACGGAGACCGGGGCGCCGGAGGCGTCATCCGCCCCGGCGAGACGCTCGTGTTCGTCGTCGACCTGATTGGGGTGCGGTGAACATGAGCAGCCCGGTCAAGGATCGTTCCGGCCTCGGCAAGCCGCCGAAGGCGGAGCGACGCGCCCTCGGCAAGCTGGCGGCACAGAAGCGCGCGACGGCGGCCCGGCGGAAGCGACTGATAAAGAACGCGGCCGCCCCCCTCGGCGTGCTCGTCGTGATCTTCGGCGCCGCCTACCTGTTCGGAGCGTTCGACTCCTCCCCGGCGGGTTCGGCATCGCCGTCCGCGAGCGCCTTTCCCCAGCTCCCGGAGGGCGCCGACCCCGCGCTCGCCACGAAGCCGACGGTCTCCGCCGGCACCGGTGAGCTCACCCAGCTCGGCGTCACGACCCTCATCGAGGGCACCGGAGCGGCGGTCCAGGCCGGCCAAAAGATCTCGGTGAACTACGTCGGCGTCTCCTTCACGACCGGCGAGGAGTTCGACTCGTCCTGGAAGCGGTCCACGCCGTTCGAGTTCGACCTCGGGGCCGGCGGCGTCATCAAGGGATGGGACCAGGGCCTGGTGGGCGTGAACGTTGGCAGCCGTGTCCAGCTCGACATCCCGTCCAACCTCGCCTATGGCGACTCCGGCAATCCCGCTGGTCCACTCCGCTTCGTCGTCGACGTCCTCGCTGCTTCTTGATCGCGCTCTTGATCGCGCTCTTGATCGCGCCGATCATGATTTGGAGGTCATGATCGGCGCCGTTTGGCGACAGCAAGCTCATGATCACGGCGATCTTGAGGTGCGGGGGCGGGTGGGGACGGGGTGCGGGGGCAGGTGGGGACCGGTGGGGATAGGGCGGGGACGGCTCAGACGATCTCGGCCTCGCGGAGCAGCCGCCACAGGCCGGCGCCGTCGGGCGCGACGAGCCACGGCTTCCCGGCCAGTCCCGGTTGGGCGGAGTCGCCGACCGTGGCGAGAATGCTGCCGGCGAGAACCGACTGGGTCGGCGAAAGATGCCGGATGGCCACCGCGGCGACGTTGTCGGGATGGGCGGCCGCGAACTCGCCGTAGATCTCCTTGTCGTGCTGACCGTCATCGCCGATCAATAGCCAGCGGATCCGCGGGAACTCGCGGGCGAGCCGGACCAGCGTGGCCCGCTTGTGTTCGCTCCCGTTGCGGAACCAGCGATCGGTGGTCGGCCCCCAGTTGGTGAGCAGCAGCGGCCCCGCCGGGTAGAGGTGGCGGGAGAGGAACCGGGTAAGCGTCGGTGCGACATTCCAGGCTCCGGTCGAGAGGTAGAACACCGGAGCGCCGGCGTGCTCGTTCACCAATCGCTCATAGAGGACGGCCATGCCCGGCACCGCCATGCGGGCGTGCTCGTCGAGCACGAATGTGTTCCACGCCGCGAGCAGGGGTCGCGGCAGCGCGGTGACCATCACCGTGTCGTCGACGTCGGAGAGGACGCCGAACTCGACCGCCGGGTCGACGATTCGCATCGGCGCCTGCACCGACTCGGCGCCGTCCGTGCTCAGCCGGATCACACCCCAGCCGGACGCCAGGTCGCTGTCGACCACACAGTCGATGAAGCCGCTCCGGTCCGCGACCGCCTCGTGCCGGTTGCCGCCCGCCTCGATGACGACGGTCGCGTTCTTTACCGGAAGCGTGGTGAAGCTGCGCCAGCCGCGGAGTTTCGCGGCGCGTTTCCGGCGCCGTGGCGGGGGGATCCGCGCGAGCAGCACGCGGGCCATGACACGCACCCAACCGGGCGCGCCGTAGCCGGTATACGGCACAATCTCGACGCGCCAGCCGCGCCGGCGCAACCGTGGCCCCACCGCGCGATGTACCGCGTCCTCGATCCGCGCCGCCCGGTGCAGGCGAGGCTCAGCCGCCTTCCCGGTCGACGTTCGCGCCACGCCTGTCAGACTGCCATGCCGCCGTGCCCATCGCCCGTGGGCTCGCCGTCACCGGGTCGACCGCGCGTCCGCGGCGACGGCACGGCACGGCGGCCCGACTTCCGTGGCCAACGTGCGGTTGGCGAAGTCGAGCCGGACCGTGGCCAGCGTCTCGTACTGCAACGCGGCGTCGTCGAGCGGATTGGGGTGGCAGCACACTCCGGCCGTGTGGTCGGTCAATGCGGCATAGCCGTCCGCGGCGGTGACATCCCGGCCGCGTCCGGCGAGGCGGCGCAGATCGTCGTACCGTTCGTGTGTGTCGGATCCATCTTCGACGGCGGTGTCGCCGCGGCTCCCGGGCGAGGTCAGGAAGTGATTGGTACGAAGCAGCAGCCCGTCCGGGGTGGGAAAGGCGCGACCCGGCCCGCCGGGCCAGAGCTCCACGGAGATGGCGGCCTTTCCGGCGGATCGGCCGGTCGTGACCGTGATCGAGGTCGAGGCCGACACGGTCGCCGAGCCGCAGATCGCCCACGCCGTCTCGACGTCGCCAGCGGTGTCGAGGATCTCCCGGGACACTATGTGCACCGGTACGCCCGTGAATGCGCCATCGTCGCGGTGGTGCAGGATGTTGAAGTTGACGCCCACGCCGCGCTCGTTGATGCCGATCTTCCCGACGATGCCGTACTCCGTGACGGTGGTGACCCGCCGTCCGTCAGGGTGCGGGATTGTCCACTGTAGCCAGTTGTCGGCCATGGTCTTGTACCAGTCCCAGTTCTGCATCGCGATCGGCTCGTCGTCCGGCCCGCCAAGAGCGACCACAGTGGAGCATTCCGCCAGAGCCTCGTGCCGCAGCACGGCGAGGATCTCGGTCCGGGCATTGAGCGCCGCGACGTACCCGACCGGAATACCGGCTCCCGCGGCAATTCCCCCGATCTCGGCGCCGAGCTCGGGTGCCCACTCATCGATGCCGCGCAGCGCCTGGTCGCCCAGGGATTCCATGTCGACGTCCGCACCCTCGGTCGCGAACAGCCGCCGGTAGCACGCGACGGTCGCGGCGACCTTGCGCGCGTGCACGCTGCCAAACTCGTGCCCACGCTCGGCCGGGCCGGCCACGGCCGACGTGAACGTATGGGGTCTCGCCGCACCGCTCATCATGACGCCTCCAGAATGGGTCGCACGTGGGAGGCTACCTCGGCGAGCGGGGCGAACCACGTCCCGCCGTTCGCGGCCAACGCGTCGACGAGGCGCTCGAAGCACACGTACCGCTCGCCCCGCCCGATGACCTCGGGATGGGTGGTGTACGTGATGTGCCGGCGCTCGGCGCGGGCCAACTCGTACTCCGCCAGCCACGAGGTGTAGAGCTGCTCGGCGTCGGTGACATTGCCGCCCTTGTCGATGGTCCAGCCGAACCGGGGCCAGTCGTCCAACGACCAGTGCACCGGCAGTTCTAGGATCCGGCGGCCTGAGGAGGTCTCCCAGTACGGGCGGTCGTCGCCCATGCAGGAGGAGTCGTAGTCGAAGCCGTGCTCGAGGAGCAGATCGAAGGTCTCGGGTGTCATCTCCCACGAGGTGGACCGGTACCCCAGCGGCCGCGGCGCTCCGGCCGTCAGGAGGGCCGTGAGCCCGCGTTCGATCTCGTCCCGTTGCTCGTCGGCGCTCACCTTGTCGCTGCGCAGGTGCAGGTGCCCGTGATGGGCCACCTCGTGGCCGGCGTCAATGATCGCCCGTACCGTGCCCGGATGGAGCTCGGCGGTCAGCCCGGGGACGAAGAACGTGCCGCGAATCCCGTGTCGGGCCAACAGTGCGAGCAGGCGTGGTGTGCCGCGCATAATCCCGTACCGCGCCTCCGACAACGTCGTCAGCCGGCGTGCGTAGCCGTCGTTCTTACCCAGCCAACCCGCCTCGGCGTCAACGTCGAAAGTCAATGAGACGGCGACTGCCGCGCCTCCCGGCCAGGCGAAGTCTGGCTCCCCACGTGACGGCGACACCGTTGACGACACCGTTGCAGTACACCACACCCCCCTCCCCCGCCCGACCCACGCCAACTTTCGCGTCGATCATGATTTGGAGGTCATGATCGACACCTCTGGACGACACGGAGCTCATGATCGAGCGGATCTTGCGATGATGGATCCTTTCGTGGGGAGGAACACTGATGGGTACGGCGGCCTGGCAGTCGGCGGCGGTAGCGCTCGCCATCGGGTTGTTGATCGGTTCTGAGCGGGAGCGAAGTTCGCAGGGCGGCAGCCCCGCGGGTGTGCGGACCTTCGGCCTCGCCGCCCTCGCGGGCTGCCTGGCCGCGCTCGTCCATCCCGCGGTGCTCGCGGCAGTCGTCGTGGGGGTCGCGGCGTACATGGCGGTCGGATATGCCCGGTCCAGTGTCGACGATCTCGGTGCCACCACCGAGGTCGCGCTGGTTCTGACCGTTCTGCTCGGAGGTCTTGCCGCCAGCGCCGCCGCCCTCGCCGCTGGTGCGGGCGTCGCGACCGCGGTTGTCCTGGTCTCCAAGGACCGCATGCACCGATTCGTCCGTGAGAAGATCACCGACGTCGAGGTGGCCGACGCGCTGAAGTTCTTCGTGGTCGCGTTCATCGTCCTACCGTTAGTCCCACACGCAAGCCTCGGACCGTACGGAGTGATCGATCCTCGTAGGATCTGGACGCTCGTCGTCGCGGTGACGGCGCTCGGTTGGCTCGGCTATGTCGCGGTACGGATGCTGGGCCCCCGCCGCGGACTCCCGGCTGCCGGACTCGCCGGCGGCTTCATCTCCGGCGCGGCCACGACAGGTGCCATGGCCCGGATCGCCAGGTCGCCCGAGCTCTACCGCCCGGCCCTCGCCGGGGCGCTGCTCGCGAGTGTCGCGACACTGGTCCAGTTAGTAATCGTGACCGCAGTGGCCGATGGTCGAGTCGCGGCGACGCTCGCGCCGGCCGCAGCCCTGGGCGCCGCGGTGCTCGCCGCCGAGGCGGCATGGCTGACGCTGCGCCGCCGACCGGAGCGGATCGCGTCGGAGCAATCCACGCAGGGCCCAGCCGCGCCGGGGCCAGCCTCGTCGGGGTTGGCCGCGTCGGGCCCAGCCGCGCCGGCGTTGGCCGCGCGAGAGTCTGGCGACCGCGAGGTCGGCGGGCTTGAGCTCGACACACACTCCCCCAACACGCCCCAGTCCGACGCGCTCGACTCCGACGCCGTCCGGACCGACGGCCGGGGGTTTGACGCGCTCGACTCCGATGCACCAAGGAGGCCGAACGGGGATCCGGCCACGCCCGGCCTCGCGGGACGTCGGCCCTTCGCCCTCATTCCCGCACTCCTCCTTGCCGCGATCCTCACCGTCCTTCTCGTCGTCGCCGCGCTCGCGAACGACGCGCTCGGGCGCAGCGGCGCGATCCTGGCCGTCTCGCTCGCCGGCCTCGCCGACGCGCACGCCGGAGCGCTGACGGCAGCGACGCTGTCGTTTGGCGGCAGCCTTACGGTGCAGACCGCCGCGCTCGCGGCGATGGCGGCGGTCGGTGTCAACACGATCGTGAAGCTTGCCCTGGCCCTGGCGGCCGGCGGGCGGCAGGTGTGCGCAGCGCTGGCCGCGCTCTACGCAAGCCCCATCGCCGCCGTGGCGCTGGGTCTCGCGCTTTCGGTTGGCGTGACCGGCTGATCCGAGCGGCCGCCCGCAAGCAAGATCACCGCAACTTTTTTGACACGTGCCCGTCGGAGCGGCGAGGACCGGGGCAAGTCTCGAACAGTTGCCCCGGTCGCTACGCCGGCGGGATGTTCTGGTTGAGCCGGAAGAAATTCGTCGGGTCGTACCGCGCCTTGACCCCTGTGAGTCGGTCCCATGTGGAGCCCGGGTAGGAGGCGCGCGTCCGCTCCGTACCCTCCTCGCCGAGGAAGCCGATGTAGCCTGCTTCGTCGCCCCCGTTGAGCGCCTGGGCGAATTCGGTAACCCATGGCGTGTTCTCGGCCGCCTCGTCGGTGCTCGCGCCGAGCGCGGCGACGTTGGCCATGATCCGGCGTGAGCGGTGCGAGTACGCGGTGGCGTCGTTGGGAACCCGCGATACGGCGCCGCCGAGCACCCGCAACTGCGCGACGCGCATCGTCGCGGTCGAGCGCTCGAGGTGGTCGACGACCACCTCTGCGGCCTTCCGGTCGATCGTGTCGACGAACATCGTGCGGGAGGCGGCGATCGGGTGGTAGTCCTCCTCATCCGGTATGAAGATCTCGGGGTACGTCATTGGACGCAGTATGTCAACGATCGGTGTCGCGAGGGCCCGGAACGGGGCCATCGCGCGCTCGCCGGCCTCGGTCGGCCCCGCGTAGCACATCAGCGCGAAAATGACGATCTTCCCGTGCTGCTCCTCGGGCACGAACGGCATCGGCGGCGCGTTCATTACGTTGGCGATGGTCGACAACTCATCCGGCGCGGCCTCGGCCTCGGCGATGAATGAGGCGATCACGTCGGGCGATCCGGGAAGCATCAGCATCCCGCCCACGACGGACGGAACCTCTCGCAGCCGGTACGTGAACTGGGTGGCGACACCGAAGTTGCCACCGCCACCGCGGATCGCCCAGAACAGATCGGGGTGGTTCTCGGCGTCGACGTGCTGGAGTTGGCCATCCGCGGTCGCGATGTCGGCGGCCAGAAGGGCGTCGATGGTGAGACCGTACTTCCGGGCCAGGAACCCGACACCGCCGCCGAGGGTGATCCCGCCGATCCCGACCGACCCCGTGTCGCCGAAGCCGATCGCAAGGCCGTGCTCGGCGGCCGCGGCCGTGACCTCGGTCGCGGTCAGGCCGGTCTGCGCCCGGGCGGTCTGCTGGGCGGCGTCGATATCGAGACCCCGCATGGCGGTCAGGTCGAGCACGATACCGCCGTCGCAGACGCAGTGGCCCGCCACGCTGTGGCCTCCGCTGCGTACGGCCAGATCGACCGCGAAATCCCGGGCGAGCGAGACCACCTGGGCGACCTCCTCCGCGGTCCGTGGTCGGATGATCACCCCAGGGCGCCGGTCGAACCCACCATAGAACGTGGCGCGTGCGTCGTCGTACGCGGAGTCGCCCGGGGCGATGACGCCGCCCCTGAACGTCTCGCGAAGTTGTGGAATGGCCGCTGCAGATAACGTCATGAAACCGACGTTAGTCGGTCACTCCATAAACATCTCAGCGGATTCCGGTATCAGCGTCGAGTTGCAGGTGTACGTAGCTCCCTTCGACCACGGTCACCTCGGTGGGCTTGAGAAATGGGAGCACCGCCTCTTCGCTGGTCGACAACGTGTAACGACCGGGCGGCAGCGACACCCTGAATGTCCCGTCGGTAGCCGTGGAGAACGTCGCCACGTCGTGGCCGGCCTGGTCGCGCACCACGACCCGGATCGCAATCGGCTTGGGCGGGCACGGGCTACCCGCGATCTCCACGGGGCACTGCGGCCCAGCAAGGGCGATACCTGTTATTCCGCTGTTGGTCGTGGGCGGAGTCGAATCGCCCGGCGTCGCAGCCCCGCCGGCGCATCCCGCGAGCAAGATCAATGAGGTGGCCGCGGCCACGGTCGCAATACGGAGACTCATGCCACTCGGACGAGTAAGCATGCGGGCCGGTTCCGACCCATTCACGAGCCCGCCGTGGGTGGTGACGGCGGCCAGAATCTCCGCTGCTCCTCGCTTGGACTCATCAGGCCGACGGGATTGCCGTTGGGATCGTCCACAATGGCGTACCGGGATCCCCAGAACGCGTCGTATGGTGGCTGCCGGCCCGGATGCCCGGCCGCCACGAGCTGAGCGTAGAGATCGTCGACCGCTTCCCGGTTTGGAAGGTCGAGCCCGAGCACCGTGCTACCGCCGGTCTCGCCGCGGTATCCGGAGTCCCACACGGGTGCGAAGTCCGCACGGTCGATCTCCACCCGTACCCCATTGGGTAGGGCGGCCACCGCGTGGACGGCGTCCGGCGTCAGTTCGATCTGCCAGCCCAGCGCCCGGTAGAACGCCACGGTGGCATCCATATCTCGGGCGATGATGTTGATCTGTGCCAGCACTGGTCCCATGTCATTACGATGCCAGACACGTTGGTGACGCGCAGCGCCGTGGACGCCGGTAGCGTCAGCGATTGACATGACCGGTTCGCCGCGACGCGTACTCATCCTCACCGCCGTGCTGACGGCGGTGTTCGTGCTGTCCGCCACCACCGTCGGCGGGCTTGATTCCAACGCGCTCGCCAGGGACGTGGCGCTGGTCGCGCTCAACACGCTGCCGCTGCTGGCGGTGGGGCGTTACCCACTCGCGGTCGTGCTGGTACTCAACGTCGCCTACCCCCTGTGGGTCATCAGCGGGCACGAGTCGCACCTGCTCCAGTCGCTTCCCGGGCTCACGGCGATGTACCTCCTCGGCGCCTCAACCCGGCCGCTCCGGGTTCGGGCGATCGGTCTGATCAGTCCGGTGTGGATGCTGGGCGCATCCGTGGTGGGCTGGTGGGAGGCCGATCCGCTCGAGGTGGGTTACGCCGCGGTCGTGTTCGTGGTGGTCTGGGCACTGGGCGTCGTGGTCGCCGGGCGCCGTGCGTACGCCGACCAACTGGAGGCGAAGACCGCTGCGCTTGAGGAGGCGCGGCGCGAGTTGGCCGACCGCGCGGTGGCCGACGAACGCGTACGTATCGCCCGCGAACTGCACGACATCATCGCCCATGCCATGAGCGTTATCACCATCCGCGCCGGGGTCGGCGCCCACCTCATCGAGGAGAAGCCCAAGGAGGCGGCTGAGGCGTTGGACATCATCGAACGCACCGGGCGGGAGGCATTGGCGGAGATGCGGCGGATGCTGGCCGTCCTGCGCGATCCCGACCCCCGGCTCCCCCATCCGGAGCCACAGCCGGGCCTGGCCGACATTCCTCAGCTCATCGCGCACGCCGGCGAGGCAGGCGTTTCGGTGACGATGACGACCGAGGGACCGGTGCGCCAGCTTCCGGCCGGGCTAGATCTGGCCGCGTACCGTGTGGTCCAGGAGGCTTTGACCAATGTGGTCAAGCACGCGCCCAAGGCGCGGACCGCGGTCACCGTCCGGTACCAGCCAGAATGGACGGAGATTGAGGTACGCGATGCGGGTCGCCGCCCGGCCGGCACCGTCACCCCAGGCCAGGGCCTACGCGGCATGGCCGAGCGGGTCGCGCTCTACGACGGCCGGCTGGACGTCGCCGGTGAGGCGGACGGATTCCGGGTGTCCGCGCGCTTCCCGTGGCGGGCGGCGACGTGATCAGTGTCGCCGTGGTCGACGATCAGGAGCTCGTCCGCGCCGGTTTCCGAGCGCTCCTCGATGCCGACCCCGACATCGAGGTGGTCGGCGAGGCCGGCGACGGACACGCGGCCGTCGAACTGGCGCGGCGACAGCGGGTCGACGTGGTGCTGATGGACATCCGCATGCCGAAGATGAACGGGATCGAAGCGACCCGGCAGATTCGAGCCATGGACGAGCCACCCGAAGTGCTGATCCTCACCACGTTCGACACCGACGAGAACGCGTTCGACGCCCTCGAGGTCGGTGCGGCTGGCTTCCTCGTGAAGGACACCCCACCCATTCAACTGCTCGAAGCGATCAAGGCTGCCGCGCGGGGCGGCGCGGTGATCTCGCCGACCACGACCCGACGTCTGGTCGACTACCTCATCGCGGCGAGGATCGCCCGGGAAAGGCCCGTCCCGCCCCGGCTCGACGTGCTGACCGAGCGCGAACGGGAGGTGCTCGAGCTGGTCGCTCGGGGACGCTCCAACCGGGAGATCTCGGCGCGGCTGCATATCTCGGAGCTCACCACGAAGACCCACGTCTCCCGGGTGCTCACCAAGCTCGGGCTGGAGAGCCGCGTCCAGGCCGCCGTGCTGGCCTATGAGACGGGGCTGGTACGACCCGGCGAGTAGGCCGGCCGGGTCCTACGACTAAATGCGTACGACAGATGCCCATCGTTTCGCGGACGACG
>JAXIPB010000232.1:0-10183 GCA_045403155.1 Micromonosporaceae bacterium | reverse complement strand
GCGCACCCCCTCCGGAACGACGATGAGCAGGTTCGGAAACCCGGTGAGCTCCTGCTCCTTCGTCCATCCCGCCGCGAGCCTCAGGTAGCCCTCGAGCTTCCTGGAGAGCGCGCCGAACGCCTCCGTGCCCCGGTCGTACTCGAGGTAGAACTCGCACGCGCCGCCGGGATGCAGGTACCGCCCGAACCCGTCGGGCTTGACCTCGGCGGTCCTGGTCCGGACCCAGTGCTCGGGCCGCCAGGCGTGAAGGCAGTGCCCGTCGTCGGCCCTGGAGGCCTCGGCGAGGGTGCAGAAGAACGCGTTCACCCCGAGGCGGTGGGCGAGCAGCAGGTTCGACCGGTAGCCGTGATCGGGGACCCAGGCAAGGTCCGAGACGCGGATGTCCTTGGCCTCGGCGATCTCGCGCAGGCCAACCTTCGTGAGGAACCAGCACGCCGGCGACCTCCCCTCCCCGAAACCCCTCCCCACCGAGAAGGATGAGACGAGGTCAAGGTCTCTCAGTTCCTTCATCCGGTGTTGACACCGTCTGAAGGAACGGAAGAAGAGGCTCTTGATCTGGTGGGTGGTGAGGACCTTGTGCTCGAGCAGGCTGAGCAGGAGAGCATGGTCTCGCTCATCGAGCGAGACCATGCGAACGTTTCGTTCTGCTCGAACCATATTCTGGGCACAGCTCCCCCCTCCTTCGGTGGGTGGCCTTCGGCGTAGAGGCCCCGTGACCTGCTGTTTTGCCGGCTCACGCCCGGCGCCGTCGCGCCGCCCACGCGCCGTTTCCAGCGGCTGTGGGGTAGCGCGACGCCGCGCTCGAGCGCAGGCGTGCAGGACCGCCAGGTCGACGGATCTTCAGTTGGTGCCCGTGCTCACCTCCCCTCTCCCCGCCCGTAAGCTTCCTTCAGCGCCGGCCGAGCTCGCCTTCGGCATCCGACGCGGGCTCTTACTCGCGGTCGTCCACGGCACTCACCGGGTGCTCCGGTCCCGATCGCTCGCCGTCCGAGCGATCTCCCGGCCTCCCGTCTTCTCCGAGCGCAGCCTCGCCATGAGGTGCCCGGGTTCGGGGCCGTCGTTCGCCCGTCCGGCTCGCGTCTGAACCGTCGCGCAGCTGCTGCCGCGGGTCTCTGCTCGTCAGCCCGAGCCGACCGCCGGGTGGCGATACTGCCCTCGCCTTGGGAGCCTGTTCGCGGCGAACCAGTGGATCGCCGAGACGTCTGCTGTTGTCGAGCCGATCCTGAGGGGCCCGAGTCCCCATTCACTCCCCATCGAGTCCCTTCTCCTGCCTGAAACAAGGCGACCCCGATTTCGTCGGGGGGCGAGAAAATGTGGAGTCCCGGGAAAGGGAGGGGGACTGGGTGGGGACAGTGGCCGGCCACGTCCGGGATCTGAGTCGAAAGTCTCGCAAGTGACGCTTAGGCGGCCTCCGACGGAGTGATTGTGACGTTGAAGCCAAGGGCCTCGATCTGGCGGGCGAGCCGGAGTGCGTGGCGCTCGGGATCGTAGCGACGGAGGAACCAGTCGGCGAGACCGCGGTAAGGCACGCTGCGGTCGAGGATGTGGAAGCCAGCGACCAGGATCGAATGTCCCACGGCAACGATGGCCTTTGACCTCCACCGGCACATTGGCTTTCGGTGCTTCGTTCGGAGCGGCAGAACCTGAGGCTGGGCAAGACTGCGACGTTTCGTTTCCCGAGGTTCCGTGCGTAATCCAACGGGGTTCGAACCCGTGTCTCCACGTTGAGAGGATGGACCGGGCTGACTCTGCGACCGGCGGCCCCTCGCCGGTGGTGGAAGCCTCACGCGCTGGGCGCATGCTCGTGCCGGAGCGGGAGACGCCGAGATTCTCCGAAAACTCGGACCCCGCGCGCTTCTGTCAGACATGTTGCGAGCCCCTCCTAGCCGACCCGCCACGCCGCGAGGGATCCGCAAGGTCGTCACGGTCCTGTTCATGGACCTCGGGAGGGGGATGCTAAGGGGTGGATAGAGATGGGTGAGTTCAGTCGTCCTCGTGCTCGTTCTCGCCCGACCCCGACCCCGACCCCGACCCCGACCCCGACCCGGAGGAGTCGGAGCCGCTCCCGGAGTTGTCGGACTCTGAACCCGACGAGTCTCCGTCGTCCGAGCCCCCCGACCCGCTCGAGTCAGCCGACGTCGTGGAGCCGTTCGAGTCGCCGTGGTGATCGTCGCTCGGCGACGGGCTCTCGGTCCGGTCGGGTTTAGGTGAACGACTGGCGTCGTCCCCACCGCTCGGGCTTTGAGAGAGTGTCGTGGTAAACACGGGCACGCCTGCCGGCTGCGAGATCTCCTGCCCGGCGATCGCGAACGCGCCCACGGTGAGCAGGAGTGCGACCGCCAGCCCGCCGAGCCCCATCGCGACCACCCTGACGACCTTCCTGTTCATGCACCGAGCGTACGACCGCGTTGGCTAAGGGCAGGTAAAGCCTCAGGGCGCCGCGTCCAGGCGAACCTCCACTCGGGTCCCTCCGCCCTCGGCGCTCTCGACGATCAGGGTGCCGCCCCACTTCTCGGCGAGCTGTCGGGCGATCGCGAGGCCAAGCCCTGAGCCGCCCGAGGGAACGCCTCTCCCCCGGTAGAAGCGTTCGGTCACGCGCGCAAGGTCGTCCGCCGCGATCCCCGGCCCTCGATCTTGCACGGCGACGAACACGCGCCCGTTCGAGCTGCCCGACTCCAGGGCAACCTGGCCGGGCGCGTACCCGGTCGCGTTGTCGAGCAGGTTGTCCAGGATCTGGTCCAGGTCGGTCGGGTCGACGCGTGCGGACCCCCGCTCGCCTCGGGCGACGACCGTGGACTCCCGCGCGGCAGCGCGTTCGTTCCAGCGGGCCACGGCACGGTCTATCGCGTCCCGCAGGTCGACGTGCGCGGTGATGCCCTCCTCGATCTCGCGGGCCATGACCAGCAGGCGGTCGACGATGCCGGAGAGACGATCGACCTCTCGGTCCGCCGCTTCGAGCCGCTCCCTGACCTGGTCGTCGGGCGCCTCCGCGATGGCGCTCTCGAGCCGGAGCTTCATCGCGGTCAGTGGCGTTCGGAGCTGATGGGACGCGTTCGCGACGAACTCGCGCTGGGCCCGCACCGAGCGCTCGACCCGGTCGGCCATCTCGTCGAAGGAGTGCCCGAGCTCCTCCACCTCGCTGGCGCCCTCTACCTCCCCAGCTCGAGCTGACAGGTCGCCCGCCCCCAGTCGTTCGGCCGCCGCAGCCAGCCGCGTGAGCGGCCGCGAGAGCGAACCCGCGAGCCAGAACGCCAGCAGCAACCCCGCGGCGAGCGCCGCGACCCCTATCGCGGCCAAGCCGAGCGTGACGTTGCGGACGTTGTCGTTGACCTGCTGGACGCTCCGGGTGATCCGGACCGCGCCCACGAGTCGCTCCTCGTCCTGGATCGGCACCGCCGTCGCCATGATGTCGTGGCCGAGGTCCACGCTGTCTCGGATCTCGGAGAACGGCGTCCCCTGCAACGCGCGCCCGATCTCGGGTCGACCGGACGTCGCGTAGAAGGTGTCGAGGCTCGCCGGACCGTCCGAATCGGCGACCAGGATCCCCTGATCGTCCACCGCGATCACCCGGCCGCCGACCTGCGCCGCTGCCTGGTCGACGATCTGGTCCAGACGCTCGGGGTTGTCGATGTTCTCGGCACCGATCTGCGCTGCGATCCCCTGCGCCTGGATCAGGGCTCGGTTCTCGAGCTCCGCGGTGGCTCGCTGTTGGAGGTTGATGGTAAGCGGGATGCCGAGCGCGAGGATCACCACCACTAGGATGTACGCGAAGGCGAGGACGAGCCTCGTGCGGACCTTCGTGATCGCCTCCTAGCGTCCCTCGGCCTGCCGGAACCGGAACCCGACTCCCCGGATCGTCGTGATGTACGACGGATGCGAAGGGTCGTCCTCGATCTTCTTGCGGAGCCAGGAGATGTGCACGTCGAGCGTCTTCGTCGGCCCGAACCAGTGCGGGTCCCAGACCTCATCCATGATCCGCTCTCGGCGGAGGACCTCGCCCGCGTGCTCCATGAGCAAGTGGACGAGGTCGAACTCTCGGGCCGCGAGCTCGATCGAGGCTCCGTCCTTCGTGAGGGTCCGAGAGGCGGGGTCGAGGCGGAGCGCCCCGATCTCGATCGGGCTCCGCTTCTCCCCCTCGCGACCCCTGCGCATGATGGCTCGGATCCGGGCCGTGAGCTCTCGCGATGAGAAGGGCTTGACGACATAGTCGTCCGCGCCCAACTCGAGCCCGAGGACGCGGTCGATCTCCTCCCCCCTGGCCGTGAGCATCACGATCGGGACATCTGAAGCTCTACGGATCTCGCGAGCCAGGTCCCGCCCGTCCCCGTCGGGCAGCATCACGTCCAGCAGGACGAGGTCCGGCAGTTCCCGGTGGATGGCCTCTCGCGCACCCACGAGCGTCGCCGCGACCTCGGCCTCGAACCCTTCGCGCTCGAGGCTCTCGGCCAACGGCTCCGAGATCGTCGACTCGTCTTCGACCACGAGGATCCGGGTCCTCATGGCTCGATGCTACCCGTGACCTTCGCGCCGAAAGGGTCCGAGCGCCCTTCCCACTCCGGGGTGCTGGGCTGCCTCTTTGTCGCTCTGCTTGACCGAGGAATCGCGAGACCAAGAGATGCCCATTCGGGCGGGGGGTACATGTATGCCCCGATCGAATGGGGGTGCGGGGGACGTTCGCCGTCGCCCACCTGGCGACAAGAAGTCTCGCCGGCGTGAGCCCGTCTCGTTGCACCATCGAACGCGATCTGCCAGAAGCTCGGGGCCTCACGCTCCTCGAGGAGGAGTGCAAGTTCGAATACCCGCCGGGACATCGTCAACTCCACTTCGCTCGCCGAACGCCTGGGGCAGAAACGATGCATGCCTCTTGATGGCTTCTTCGAGCGCTCACTCCTTCTGGCCGACCTTCGCCATTGCCGACGAGGGGGGTGGTTCTCGTCTTGAACTCGCGGATGCCTTCTTCCGGACCGACGAGGACGACGTCAGGATCCGCGAGGAGACGGAGCGGATGCGAACGCTGGGCTGAGGGCCGAGCTTCCGTCCGAGCGGACGGTTCGATCGAGCGCGCCGGACCGGCGCGAAGGTGAGCGCTCGGCGCGCTCAGGGCGGTAGCCGGCCGTGAGCCCGCGCACGACGACCAGGAAGACCACGATGGCTCCCGTCCCGATGTAGGTCCACCACATCCAAGGCCGGGCGCTGTCCGATCCCGCGAACACGCCGTGCAGCATCGACAGAATGAACATCGGGACGGCAAGCAGGTGCGAGCGACGCCACCACTTCATGTCGATCTTCTTGCGCATCCACGAGGTGACGATCACGAAGACGATCGAGTACATCGCGATCACGCCGAAGGCGGTCGCCGCAGGTCGGTACGAGCTGAGGCCCGGGACCATCACGTCGGACACGCCGAAGGGCATGAACGAGTCGACGAGCAGCCCGCCGAGGTGGATGGCGAGCAGGAACAAGCCGCACGTTGCCACGAACTGATGGATCGTGGTGGCGGAGGCCTTCGAGATCTGTCGCCCGAGCGCACCGGTGGTCGACACCAGGCCCCAGGCGACGGACAGGAACACCATCACGTAGGCACCGATCCCGGCGGCGCGAAGGATCACCCACGTCGTCATGCGGCGACCTCAGTCTGATCGATGTTCGTGAGGATCCGCCCGTCCCGGAGGACGAGGAGGGCCGGACCCCAGTTCAGGAACGGTTTACCGCCAAGGAGGGCTTCCTTGGACGAGATCTCGGCGTCGGCGCACGTCGGGGCCCAGACAGTTGCCTGCAGGACCGGGCCCGTGGCGGGCGCCCCCGTCGCGGGGTCGATCAGGTGGTGCAGGCCGGGCCCCCAGCCCCGCCGGGTCACCGACGAGGTCGCCAGGGCGCCATCCTGCAGGACGATCCGTCCGACGTCGGTCTCGACGGCGTCGGGGTCCTCGACAGCGATCTCGACGCCTGCCGGTGGCGGCTCGCCCGCCAGCCGGATGTCGCCGCCCGCGTCGATCAGAGCCCACGGCAGTCCGGTGGCCACAGCGTCGAGAGCGGCCCGGTCGACGGTCCATCCTTTGGCCACGCCGCCGAGATCGAGCGCCGTACCAGCGGGGAGCATGAGACGGCGGCCATCGAGCCGGACGTCGCCTGCTCCCCCCGCTGGACGCCCTGGATGGAGCTCGGCCCGCGCGCCGGCCACGATCTCGTCGAAGTCCCGGTCGTAGCCTGCCGCAACCATCGCGCCCAGCAGCGTGGGATCGAACCGGCCCGAGGTCCGCTCGCACGCGGCGAGGGCAAACTCGATGAGCTCGGCGAACCCGGAGGACACGGTGGTCCACGATCCGGCCGCCGCGTTCACGCGCGAGAGCTCGCTGTCGCCGCGGAACCGTGAGAAGCGCAACTCCTCTCGCTCGAACGTCGCGCGGACGCGTTCGACTGCGGGCTCGAACGACGGGTGACCGGCGGGCGCGATGCAGCGGACTCGTGTACCCATCGCGCGGAAAGCGGCACGGACCATGCCCCAGGGCATTAAGAGCCTCCCGTCGACGTCGCCGGCGTGGAGTTCGCCGAGCTCGTCCCGGCGGAGGCAGAACCTCCCGGGATGTACCGGATCGGTGCTGGAGCCGAGGGCCGCGTGACCACGATCCGCCGGGTGATCTTGCGGATCACGAGTGTGGGAGGCTGCTTCGGGCTGGCAGAGTCCTGCGGCGGTTTAGGAACCGCCCCAAGGACGGCCGCCGGCGCCAGGAAAGCCAGGGCGCCCGCGACCCATGCCCAGGCACGCAGCTCGCGCTTGGAGGCTCGCGGGCGCCGGGCCCCGTTAGTCATCCTCGTACTCGCCGGACTCGCCGTGGGAGTCGGACGACTCCTCAATTTCCTCGGACTCGTGCTCGGACTCGGATCCCGACACCGAGCTGCTGCTGGGGGCCGCGGTCAGGTACGTCACCGCGCCTGCCGGCGCCTTGCTCTTCCTGTGGACCGTCACCGTGCGCTCAATCGTCCGAACGCGGGGTGCCGTTCGATCGTTGCCGGCCTCCGCCGTCCTTGCACCGAGGAGTCCGAGCGACAGCGCGGCCGAACCCGCGAGCATGATCGCGACTAGCGCCCCGGCGATGACCATTGCGAATCGTTTCTTCATCCCTCCACCTCCTGTGTCGGTGTTTCCACGGTAGGTGGGCGCGGGTAAGCCACGTGCCAACATGTCGCTAAGGCTCCCTTAACTCTCGAAGCGGCTCGAGGACGAGGTTTGTCGGCATCGCCGCACAGCTGATCGGCGAATCTGCCGTAGCTGTTCGTCTCGTTGCTACGCTGCCGCATCCGCGAACCGGAATGACTACCTGATCCGGCTCAGCTCGTGGCGGTCGTCGTGGCGGTCGGCCTTCGTGGTATCGGGTGAGTGGGTGGCGTCGACGAGCAGCAGCTGCCCCTCGACTTTGAGGACCCACAGTCTGTCGACCTGCCCGCAACCTGCTGATAACGCTCATTACCAGGGCTTCTCGGCGCGTCCAGACCTACGCCCACGCGGTGACCTCTGGCCGGCTCCACAGGTACCAACCGCACACGGCCGAGAGTTAGCCTGGCTGGGTGCCAGAAGAGGTCGAGGAGCCTGAGTCCGCGCCGGGCAAGGGGTGGGGACTCGATGAGGGTGATCCGATCGTCCCCGGTCGATTCGTGTTGGCCGAAATCGGCGGTGGATGGGACTACGAGGTGTTCCTGGCGTGGGATGAACACCTCCACTCGCTCGTCGTCGCGAAGCTCGTTCGGCCGCATCTGGTGCACGACGACCACACCCTGCGCTCGCTTGCCCGCGAGGCGGAGCTTCTTGAACGACTCGCGCATCCGGTCCTCGTTCGCGGTTTCGCCGCCGTGCTGGAAGGCGATCGGCCCCACCTTGTGCTCGAGCATCTCGAAGGGCCGACGCTGGCGCGTACGATGCGCCAGGCTGGCCCCCTGGCCCTCGAACAGCTCGTTCCCCTCGTCTTCCAGCTCGCCAGCGTGCTTCAGTACCTCGCCAACGAGCAGGTGGTTCACCTCGACGTGAAGCCCGCAAACGTGATCCTGGGCGCACCGCCGCGCCTGGTCGACCTCAGTGTGGCAAGGACGGTCGAGGCGGCCGCACGCATCCGAACTCCGGTTGGCACTGACGCGTACATGGCCCCAGAGCAGTGCGATCCCACACTCGCCGGGATCGGTCAGGCGGCGGACGTGTACGGGCTCGGCGCCACTCTGTACGAAGCCATCGCGGGTAGCGTGCCGTTCCCCCGCCCACGGCACTTTGATCGCGAGGATCCTAGCCGGCGATTTCCCCAGCTGTCAGGTGTTCCTGCTCCGCCACTCTCCGAGTGCCCTCCAGCCCTGGCAGAGATCGTGTCGGCATGCCTGTCGTTCGACCCTGGGGAACGGCCGACGGCGGGTGAGGTCGGTGACCAGCTGGAGCCGCTCATCGAGGCGATCAAGCCACGGCGGATTCTCGGGCGAGCCCGCCCTCGGCTACGGTGAGCGGAGGGGCGGCCCTGGGGACCGCCCCTGCCTCGTTGCTCGGGGGCCCGTATCAGCCTCGACCGTCGGTCGCCGTGTTGGTGTTCCCCGTCGGGCCGGTGTTGTGGTTCCCGTCCGTCAGGGTCCCGTCATTGGGGCCGGTGTTGTTGGTCGGACCCGTGTGCTGGGCTCCGTCCGTGAAGGTCCCGGTGTTGCCGGTCGGCCCCGTGTGATGATTCCCGTCGGTCAACGAACCGGGATCACTTGGCCCCGTCGTCAAGGTCGCTCCCGTCGCGTCGCCCGTCGTATCGTCGTCACCAACCCAAGCGCCGTCGTCGTCACCGTCCGCGTCCTCGGCGTCATAGCGCATCACCGCGGGATCGTTCGACCCCCCGCCGCCGTCCCCCTCGGCGCCCCATGCCGGTGCGAGCCGGAGGAACCCGATGGCGGCGAGCGCAACAACGGCGACGGCCGCGATCAGCCAGGACGGCCGTCGATACGTCTCCTCTTCGTGCACAGCGAGTGCACGGGCCGCTCGGACGACCGGGCGCGACACCTCGTTTCGCCGCTCCATGATCGACCTCCTTTCTCAGCGGCGGCCATCAGTCCTAACCGCCGCTTGCACCTCCGGTCTACCACCAAGGTGGGAATGGCCAACCCAAGCGGAGGCTAAGGGCACGTTAAGGGTTGCTGTTGACGTGCACGCATCACCGCTCTTCCTCCCGCAGCATCCCAACGAGCACCGCTCCAAGCGTGCGGTCCTCCTCGCAGTCGATCAGGAGTTCGGTAATCATCGGGTCTTCAGGTTCCCGTGGCACGAGCAAATCCGATCAGCGCGGTCGAAGATGGAGACTGCCCCAGGTTTGGTTGACTCCTGATCTGTGAGGATTCTCCTCACGGGAAGGATGGTCAACATAGCGTCATCAGTCGGAAGGTGCGCAGCCCCGGCAACGTGCGGGCCGTGCAAGGCGAGCGTCAAGCCTCTCCCGTTCTTCGTTTCCGGTATCGTGACGCCGGTTTCACCGGGCGAAGGGCAGGGTGAGCGCTTCGACCGACGCTACTCGGCGAGGCGTTCGCGGAGCCCGTCGAGCCCCTCGGTCACGGTCTCGTCGGGGAACATCGCGAGCGGTTTGGCGCCCGTATCCACCTTGATACCGGCAATCACGCCGGCCTTCTCGAGCACCTCGACGAACGGTGTGCCGTCGTCGGTCGCCTGGCGGATCGTCTCGTCGTACAGGATCACGCCGCTGATATGCGCGCCAAGCCCCAGCGCGGTGGAGAGCATCTGCCGATACCGCCGGCGGTTCTCCTCTGTGGAGTTCACCCGATCACGTCGAAGCGCTTCTTGATTGTGCCCGTGCTCTCGTCGGCGGCCAGGATGCCCTTGCGGGGCGCCACCAGATCGCGGGCGGTCTCCCGCATCACGTCCAAGTCCATCAGTCACACCTCCCTGTGCTCCCCAGTAGGCTTGGCCGAGCTTACGCCGCACTGCGGTCGTAGGCGTGAAGGGCACGGAAACCTCCGATCGCCAGTGCAATCAGCGGGTTCGTAGGATCGGATCTCCGTTCCCAAGGAGGTCCGTTCCATGCTCTTCGCTGTCTTCTACTTGCTGCTGCGCCGGCTGGTCGGGCTCGCAGGCGGCTCCGCCGAGAATCGCCAGAGCGACATGGCGCTGTGCCCTTGTTCGGCGTCACACCGAGCAATGGGACCACTCGAGCGCACG
>JAXIPB010000210.1:0-6174 GCA_045403155.1 Micromonosporaceae bacterium | reverse complement strand
TCGTCCTGGCATCGATCGAGTACGGCGACCTCGGCGGCGCTCTCGCGCGGCTGCCCCCGGAGTTCTTGGCCGTGATTGAGGCGACGGTGCTCGACGGCCTCAGCACCAAGGAAGCGGCAAAGTTGCTCGGCATACCCGAGGGCACGGTGAAGACGAGAGCGATGCGGGCCCGCGCCAAGCTGAGAGCCAACCTGGCAGGAGGGATCTCATGACCGACGACGCGCTCTCCTCAGCGGAGGAGGCGGTATGACTGACACGTGGCATGTCCCAGCCGAGACCCTGTCCGCGTGGGTGTCCGGCCGGATCACCGCGACGACCGCCGCGTCGGTCGAGCAGCACCTGACGACCTGTGCCGGCTGCCGATCACGGGTGGCGGCGCCGGCGGCAGACCAGGCGCTGCTTGACTTCGACCGCATCTGGACGGGTATCGCCGATCGGGTCGAGCCTCCGTCGATGAGGCCGCTGGGCAGGCTGATGAACCGCCTCGGCATGTCGGAGTCGGACGCCATCCTGCTAGGCGGCGCGTCCGCCTTCACCGTGTCCTGGGTCGCGGCGACCGCGACGGTCGTCGCGCTGACCTTCGCCATGTCGATCCTCGCGCCAGCGAGCGCGCTGCCCGTCTATCTGCTGCTGGCGCCGCTGGTGCCCATGGCCGGCGTTGCTGCGGCGTACGGCGAGGAGGTGGATCCTGCCTACGAGCTCAGCATTGCGGCGCCGTACTCCAAGCTGCGCCTGCTCCTGCTACGTGCGATTGCGGTCGTTGTCGTCTCTGTGCCTCTCACGGTGCTTGCGGGGGTCGGACTGAGGCCCTGGTGGGTCGCGGTGGCGTGGCTGGCGCCGGGGCTGGCGTTCGTACTTCTCTTGCTGGCCGCCACGACCTGGTGGTCTGCGTCCCGCGCCGCAGGAGCGATCGCCCTACTGTGGACGGTGGCCTCCGTAGCCACATACCGACTCGACCAGATCCTGGTACTGGTCGGACCTGGCTCGATCGGCTTTTCTGTGTTCCTCGGGGTCGTCGGAGCCGCGACTCTTCTGCTCCGGCGCGACGTGCTGCTGCTCAGGTTGAGGATCTTCCGATGATCGATGCTGTGATGAGCGGCTCCCGTGTGGTCCTCCGGGCCGGCGCCCTGGTGCCATGGCTTGTGCTCACGGCTGTGGTGTGTGCCGCAGTGGTCCTCATGGATCTGGCATCCGCCTTCTTCGCGTCTGCTGCGTTCGTGTGGCTCGGTCCGCTGCTGCCGATCGCGGGTCTGGGGCTTTCTTACGTGCCGTCGGTGAACGCGGACTACCAGCTTGTGGTGGCATCGCCGTATTCCACGCTGCGACTCCTCCTGCTTCGTGCGGCTGTGTTCCTGGCGTTGGCGGCGCCGGTCCTCCTGTTCTGCGGACACCGTCTGGAGGGGTGGCAATTCGGAGCGCGCGTGCTCGCGCAAGCAGCCGCCGTCGTTGCCGTGGCATTAGCCCAGACCACGCTGATGGCTCCGACACTCTCGGCGGCCGTTGTGTCGTTCGCCTGGATGAGTCTGGTCCAGGTCTTCCTGATATCCGGCCGCGTCGCGGACATCACCAGCTCGCACGCCGTCGCGCTCGCGGTCTGCACAGCGGTGGCTGCTCTGTTCGTCCTCGTTGTCCGGCGCCGCGCGCTGTCCACCGACTGGAGGTACTCATGAACGGATCCGTGATCATGTCCGAGGTCGTCCAGCGCTTCGGTTCGACGGTCGCGCTCGATTCCGTGAGCCTGCGCCTCTCGCCGGGCATTACCGGCCTGCTCGGACCGAACGGTGCCGGGAAGACGACGCTGCTGCGGATTCTGGCGACGGTCCAGGAGCCAACCTCCGGTCAGGTCGGGCTGCTGGGACTCGACGCGCGTTCGGAGCGTGAGCGTCGGGCCATCCGGCGCCGTCTCGGCTATGTGCCTCAGGAGCTGGGCTTCCCACGCGGGTTTACCGCCTTCGCCTTCGTGGAGTACATGGCGGTGCTGAAGGAGTGGGTCGACCCGAAGACCCGGCGTGCCGAGGTACGCCGGGTGTTGGCGCTCGTGGGACTCGACTCGCTCTCAACCAAGAGTGTGAGCAAGCTGTCGGGCGGTATGCGACGCCGTCTCGGGCTTGCCCAGGCCCTTCTCGGGCAGCCGGACCTCCTGCTCCTGGACGAACCGACCACAGGTCTGGATCCGGAGCAGCGCGCCGCGTTCCGCGGGCTCATGCTCGAGGTCGGCAGGGACGCGACGCTCGTGGTGGCGACACACCAGACCGAGGACGTCGCAGCGGTGTGTGGGCGCGTCGTGGTGATGGACGAGGGATCCGTGACCTTTGATGGCTCCGTACCCGACTTCGTCGGCCGGGCCAAGGACCACGTCTGGGTCGCTGACTCACCCGACGTGTCGGCGCTGGCTCACCGGAGGACGGCGTCGGGGCGCTACCGACATGTCGGAGATCCGCCGATCGGCGCCGAGTTCGCCCAGCCGGATGTGGAGGACGCCTACCTGCTGCTGCGAGGAGCACCTGAGGGGGCAATGCAATGAACGGAACGCAGGTTGACGCGGCAGGGCGGGTCGACACGGCCGAACGGAAGCAGGTGCTTCTCGCGCTGACGCGGATCCAGGCGAAGCGCTACGTGCGCCATCCCGTCTTCCTGGTAACGGCCGCGCTGGTGCTCAGCGGCGTGCTGCAAGCGATCGTCTCGCCCGACGGGGACAACGGGGGCAAGTGGGACGCCACGCTCGCGTTCGTCCTCTGGATCGGACTCTTCGGGGTGGTTGTCGGCTACCGGCTCACCGTCACCGAGGAGCAGGCGTCGGACGTCCTGCCGAGCGCGCCGACCGACCAGCGGGTGCGGACCCTGGCGCTGTTCGCCGCGTGCCTGGTTCCGGTGGGGGCAACGGTCGTGTTGATGGCGTGCTACGGCGTGGCGAACCTGCTCGTACCGCAGTCCGCTGACGGGCCGTTCCTGCTGCGTCCCGCCACGGGACAGATCGGCTGGGTCGACTACATCGCCAGCGTGCTCGAGGCTCCGGTGTCCGCCTTCGGCGGCGCGGCGCTCGGCATCGTCGTGGCGCGCTGGCTTCGCTTCGCCGGCGCAGGCGTGCTCGCGATGGTCGTTGTGTTCCTCGTCGAGTTCTTGTGCCTGGCCATCGGGGAGACGTCGCTTGTGGGCGACAAGCTGTGGGGGCGCGCCTTAGCCAACCTAATGCCATACCGCTACTGGTTTTACAACCCGGACGGCACCGAAGGGACGTACTCGACCATGGCGCCCGGATCCGCGGTGGGCCACGTCATCTACGCGACGGCGCTGTGCGGACTGGCCATCACGGCAGGGGTCCTCAAGGGCGCCGCCCCGGCCGTGAGGACGGCCTGGATGAAGATCGGGGGGACGCTGATGGCGGTTGCTGTCGCGGCATACCTGTGGGCGCTGCTCGGCTGATCGGCTGTCTCACCTTGGGCCGGCGCTCAGGCGCACCCAAACCGCGTACGGCGCGGGTGGGCCGCCCGATGAATCAATGACTCGCAGCCGGACCGGTTCCGCGGCCGCGCTTTCACCAAGGCCGGGTGTTGGCGACATCATCGGTCCACCGGCGTCCGGCGCCGCCAGCTGAACAGGGCGACGGCTGCAGCCCATGCACCGGCCGCCGCGAGAACTCCGATCCAGCCTTTCGTCAAGACCATCATGCCGACCTGCTGGGCCGCCCATCGCTGGCCTTGCGGCCGACAGCCGGCTGGTGTCGGGTCGAACAGATCGCACTGCGGCGCGTTTTCGCTCGCCGTCCTGGTCGCCTGCTCTGGCGCTGTCTGAGCTTGAGTGTTGAGCGCTGCCGCCAAGCGCGTCGTCGCGGCAAATGATCTCGTCTCACGCGCCAGCAGTACCGATGGCTTCTCAGCCCTCCACGTCTGGAAAACCCTTAGCATTGCGGCATGGCCCCGCTCGTTGGGGTGGAGGCTGCTGTGTGACCAGTTCGCCGGGTTGAACCGCTGTTCCGCGATCCCCCGAACGGAACGCAGCCCTATGAAGTTCAGGCCGGGACGTCCCTCGTTGAGCGGGTCGCAGAGCTGCAAATGGGCCCCGCCGAGGGCGTTTTGCATCTGTGCGAGGTAATAGAACCCGAACTCCTCCGCTGTCTCCTCGATGACCTTGTTCAGTCCGACCCCGGTGCCGTCCCCGACGAGGAAGCGGTGCACGAACCGCCGCTCTGCGCGCGAAAGCGCCAATTCACTGCACTCGCTCTGGAGGTCGATAGGGTCGGGATATGGGATGACTACCACCGGCGTGTCCGGGAACGCGGCGTCGATTTCGAAATAGGTGGTCCGCAGTCGGGTCCGCACCTGCTCCAAAGAGCTGATCCAAAGTTTGTCCTTACTGCTGCAGTCGCCAGGCGCCAGACACATCAAGCCAATTGTCGAAAAGCCTGCGTCGTTGCCGCCGACGCTGACGACCACTAGCTCTGGCGAGAACCTCGGCTTGCCTTCGCCGTCAACGTGATCCGCCCGGTATGCGTCGAGTTGGGTATGTCCTTCACCGACTTGGGCAGCCGGTACCGGAATCCCGACGCGCTTCGGCGTCGAAGGCGCGACGGGCTGCGTTGGATTCACCGGCAGCAGGTTGGCCGTCTGAGCCCCCGAACAGGCGAGGAAATCGAATCCGTCGAAAAGGGGGAGCTGAGCGGCCATGGCCGCCCACGACGTGGGCGAACGACGGCACTGGTTGCCTTCACCCTCATCGGTCCCCTCGTAGTAGATCGACGCCCCCTCGCCAGACATGTACGAATCGCCGAGCGCCACAAGGACCCGACTGTGGCCGTCTGGGTTCAGCCGGTCAGGCTCGTGCGCTTGTAGCGGAGTCACACCCATGAGGGCGACGACGGCCATGACGGCGACGATGTCGGCCTGTGTTGCTGAGACGAGAGCAATGACGAGCAACCCGACGATTGCCATCGTACCGAGGAGCCACAGCGAGCGGGACAGGGCAACCGCGACGACGGCCATTCCGCAGAAGAGCGAGGCGCCCGCGCCACCCAGCAGCCAGCGCCGCCCAGCCCCATGTCCGTTGCTCTGACTTAGCCAGCGCATGGCCCTTTCTGACAGCAATGAGAGACCTACCGGGATGAGCAGCAACAGCGGAGCGCCCAGCAGGACACCCTCAAGAAACAGCCACCCAAGACCCGTTCCGTGCCCAAGCGCAGCGAAACCCGCGACGGCGAGCAGCAGACCGACGACGGTCAGCCAGGGGCCCCACCGCAATGGCTGAATCCTGACCGGCCGCCGAAAGAGCATGAACCTTACGTCGTCGCTCTGGCGTATCTCGGTCATCGCGGACCCGGCCACGAAGTAGGCGAGCAGAACGCCGAAAAGGGCGAGGCCACTTTGATGCACGACGAAGTAGGACCCGAACAGCAGGAGGGCAACGGCCAGCAACACGATACCGAGGCGCCTCGGAATCACCCATTGCTCGTTGTCGAGACTGTCCACGTACTGTCCACGAAGCCAGATCGTCGCAATGGCGATGAAGACGGTGAACGCCACCTGCATGGTCAACGCTGCGGCCCCAGACCGCGCGACCGATAGCAGCGCAACGAGAGTGGCGGCGAATACCACGGTCTGCCGAATAGACGTGGTGCTGTCCACCATGGGATATCTCCTCTGGGGCTATGGTCGAGATGTTTGGCTCGTGCGCTGAGACTCGGATGATTGGCGTTGCAATAGCCACTCGCCTCGGCCACGGTGCACCCTGCTCGGGTCCGCGCGAAAGCAACCTGTCCGATACTCGACGTGCAAGAATCACGGATCGACGGTCTGGATACAGGATCTTGACCCAGCCAAGCCACTGCGACCCGGTTGCTCCGACCGGCGAGCCGATGACGTAGGCGACGATGACGTAGGCGACGATGACCCGATCGGCCACAGTCATTTGGCGGGAACGGACGCCAAATGAGAGCCACACTCAGAGGCGGGCAGCCGCGACAGAGCGTCCCGCCGCGCATCTCCACCAAGGCCCCGTCGGACCTCGACGTCTATCCATTAAGCATGTAGCCGATGACAGTGGAGCAATGCTTGAAACCTGTGGATGGGTCTTGGGAGGCGTACCCTCCCGAGTTGTCCGGAACTAGGGATCAAGCAAGGCCCGCGGTGGAACGCGGGTCGGGAAGGTACGCCCGTGCTCACGGTAGTCACCAACGGCGAG
>JAXIPB010000086.1:0-6129 GCA_045403155.1 Micromonosporaceae bacterium | reverse complement strand
TCGCCATCACCCCACTCGACATAGCCACAGCCGCCTAGCCCACGCCTAGCCCAAAACTCGCGACCCAACCCCGGAAACGCCAACCCCCGGGGCGATAACCCGCGTCCGGCTAAGGTGTTGTTTTCCGGTCAGTTGCCCGGTTCTGTCGAGGCCACCCGGGCGAGTGTTGGACAGTCGCGCCGATCATGGGTGGCCGGCCCACGAACGGACGACCACGAGCTCGGCAGCGCCTCAAGATCGCGGTGATCATGAGAATCCCGTCGCCAAATCACGCCGATCATGACTTGCAGGACATGATCGGCGGGATCTTGGAGGCGGGATCTTGGAGGCGGGATCTTGGCGGGGGGGATCTTGGAGGGGGATCTTGGAGGGGATCTTTAGTGGGGGAAGGGGGTTTTCGCGGGGGAGGCCAGTTCGTCCAGGTGATCCCGGATGAACCGCAGATTCCGGTCAGCGAGGTGGTCGAAGCGCTGGGGGACGTTGGATCCCGGCGTGAGCGAGCGCAGCGCGGTCGCCGGGTCGAGGCGGGCGGAGACCCAGCCCTCGTGCGAGGCGGCCAGCGCCATGACCTCCCCGATCGGGGAGACGATCATCGAGTTGCCGAAGTAGATCACCCCGGACGGGTCGATGCCGGTCGCGTTCGCTCCGACCACGAAGACGTGATTGTCGTAGGCCCGGGCCCGATTGGTGAGCTCCCAGATGTCGGCCGAGCGCAGCAGCGCCGACGGGCGGCAGATCACCTCGGCGCCCCGAATCGCGGTCACTCGGGACAGCTCGGGATAGTCCCCGTCGAAGCAGATGATCAATCCGATCGAGCCGAGCTCGGTCCGCACCACAACCGCACCGTCACCCGGCGTCACCCAGCCGCCCTCCGCACGCCCCTCGCCGCAGAAAAGATGGGTCTTGCGGTACGCGTCGAGCACGTCACCAGAGGGGCCGATGAGCACGGCGGAGTTGTAGACGATCTCCGGCGTCTCGCCCCGCGAGTACGTTCCGAACACCACGTGCACGCCGAGCCGGGCCGCCACCTCCTGGACCGGGGCCGTTACCGTACCGGGCACGCCGTCCATCAGTTCCCAAAGGTCCGACGGCGGCAGGCCGGGCGTGAATCCGGTCGAGGCGGACTCGGGCAGCACGACCAGTTCGGCGCCGGTCGACTCGACGCAGCGCTCCACCAGAGAGACGCACTTGTCCACGTTGGACTTGACGGTGGCCGCCGTCAGCGGGCCCGGCACTGGTGCCACCTGGATCGCGGCAGCGGTGAATGCCCTCATGGCACACCTCCTCACGTCGTGGCGTGTGCCTGCCTACCGGGGCGGGTGCCTCCCTACGGACGGGTGCCTGCCTACGGGCGGGTGCCTCCCTACGGACGGGTGCCTGCCTACGGACGGTGCCTGCCTACCGGCTCGCCTACCAGCCTGCCACGATCGCGCCGACGAGGACACCGAGGAGGGCCACCACCGCGCCGAAGACCGCACCCACGACGAGATCGCGCGCCCTCTGGCGGGCCGGATCCACGACCCGGGCCGGGGCGGTCCACACTCCGGCGGGCCGGGGAGCGGCCGCACCCTCGCTCGGGCCGGGGTGCACCGTTGGCGGGCCAGCCGGCACTGGCAGCGCGCCGACGGGGGTCGCTCCCGCCGAGACGATGCCTGCTCCAAGTGGGACAACGCCGGTAAGCTCCCGGTCGACGGCGGCGAAGAACTCCGCCGCGGTCTTCTTGGCCACGCCGGTGATCATTCGCTGCCCCACGCCGCCGATAACCCCGCCGATCGTCGCGTCCGCGTCGTAGCGCAGCAGCGTGGTCCCGCCGTCGCCGGGCGAGAGCGCCACCTGGGCGACCGCGCTGACGGTACCCGGGGCTCCAGCACCCGAGGCGTGGAGCGTGAACGAGTGCGGCGGGTTTTGTCCGGTCAGCCGCACGTCGCCGTCGAACGTCCCCTTGATCGACGCCACCCCGGCGGTGACAGTCGCCTTGTACGAGTCCGAGCCCACCTGCTCGAGCCGTTGACACCCGGGGATCGTGCGCACCAAGATCGCCGGATCGTTCAGGGCGGCGTAGACCTCATCCACGCGGGCGTTCAGCGTGGCCTCGCCCGACACCTTCATGCCGGCTCCTCTCCTTGCGATGTACGCCGCAGCGATGGAATCTCACCGGCAGCGTGGAGCCGCCGTAGATCAAAGAGCTCCGACGGCGAGATCGGCATCCGATCGATCCGGAAGCCCTCCGCGTCCTCGACCGCGGACGCGATCACCGCGTGGCCGGGGATGACGCCGGCCTCCCCCACGCCCTTGACCCCCAACGGATTCAGCGGCGAGGGAGACGTGAGATGGTCGGTCTCGACCCGAGGGACCTCCGACGCGTACGGCATGAGGAAGTCCATAAAGGAGGCGTTGACCAGCTGCCCCGACTCGTCGTAGACGATCCGTTCGTATAGCGCCCCGCCCACGCCCTGGGCCACGCCGCCGTGCACCTGGCCCTCCACGATCATCGGATTGATCACCGCGCCGCAGTCGTGCACGACGCAGTAGCGCAGGACCTTGATCTCGGCCGTCTCCGGGTCGGTCTCGACGACGGCCGCGTGCACGCCGTTGGCGAAGGTCGAGCGGATCGGCGAGTACCAGCCGGTCGCCTCCAGCCCCGGTTCCTCGCCCTCGGGCACCGGTGGGCCGTCGCCGGCCGGCGCGGCGAACTGCGTGGCCCGCTTGGCCTCCTCGTCGAAGGCGTACCGCAGCGGGTTGGCGAGCACGGCGACGGTGGCGAGCGCGATCCGCGGCCCGGCGCCCGGACCACCGGCGGCGGCCGAGAAGCCCCGCACGGTGATCTCTCCATCGGAAATCTCCAGCTCCGACTCGTCCGCGGCGAGCGCCGCCGCCGCCAGCCGCAGCGCCTTCGCCCGGACCTTTCGGGCCGCGGCCGCCACCGCGTTGCCGCTCATGACAGCCGATCTGGAGGCGAACGTGCCCACGCCATACTTGAACCGCCGGGTGTCGCCCGTCGTCACGTGCACCCGCTCGACGGGCACGCCCAACTCCTGCGCGGCGATCTGGGCGAAGACCGTCTCGTGCCCCTGGCCCTGTGTGGTCAGTCCGGTGGCGACGACCACGTCGCCGCTGGTCTCCACCCGCACATGCGCACCCTCGTACGGCCCGACCCCGGTACCCTCCACATAGGTCGCGAGCCCGATGCCGACCCGCCGGCCCTCGGCCCGGGCGGCATCCCGCACCGCGGCGAACTCCGTCCAGTCACACAGCGCGAGCGCCTTGCGAAGCGACAGAGGAAAATCGCCGGAGTCATAGATGAGCGGCCGTCCATCCTGGAATATCAGGCCCTGGTCGTAAGGCATCTCGTCCGGCCGGATCATGTTCCGGTCCCGCACCACCGCCCGGTCCAGCCCGCGGTGGTCGGCGATGGCGTCCATCACCCGCTCCATCACAAAGCAGCCATGGACCCGCCCGGCTCCGCGGTACGGCGTGACCACGACCGTGTTGGTGTAGAGCGAATGGAACTCAACCCGGTAGGAGCCGAGCTTGTACGGCCCGAGCAGCTGGGTCGAGGAGATGATGGGCACGATGATGCCGTACGGCGTGTAGGCGCCGTTGTCGTGAAGGAAGCGCACATCGAGTCCCAGGACGCGGCCGTCCGCGTCGAAGCCGACCCGCACGGTGTGCTTCTGGGCGCGCTCGTGGGCCGACGAGATGAAGTGCTCGCGCCGGTCCTCGACCCACTTCACCTCGCGGCGCAGGCGGATCGCGGCCCAGGGCACCAGCACCTCCTCCGGCCACGGGTGCATGATCTTTACGCCGAAACCGCCGCCGACATCGGGTGTGACCACCTCGACCCGGTCCACCGGGATGCCGAGCTTCGCCGCAAGGGCGAAGCGCACCGAGGTAGAGGTCTGGGTCGAGCTGTACACCCGCAGCGACCGGTCATCGGCGTCCCACCGGGCGTAGACGCCCTTGCCCTCCAACGGCATCGAGGCGGACCGCTCCACATGCAACTGCAGGTCCACCGTGTACGGCGCGGCGTCGATCGCGGCGGGCGCGTCGCCGACGCTCTGCACCATGTGCGCGGCCACGTTGTCGGGCACGTCCTGGTGCACGACGCGCTCGGCCGCGAAGGCCTCGTCGAGGCCGACCACGACCGGCAATGGTTCCCACTCGACCCGGATCTTCTCGACAGCGTCCTCAGCGATGTAGCGGTCGATCGCGACGACCATCGCCACCGCCTCCCCGACGTGATTCACCACGCCGTTTGCGAGGGCGTAATTGGTCTTCGGCGCGTGCAGCGACGGGTGCGGAATCAGCAACGGCAGCGGCTCGGCCACCCGTCCGTCGAGGTCCTCGTAGGTGTAGATGGCGACCAGACCGTCCACAGTGAGCGCGTCGGTGATGTCGATATCGAGGATGCGGGCGTGCGCGTGCGGGCTGCGAAGGAAGGCCGCCGCCAGGGCCTCGTGCCCGAGGTCGTCCAGGTATCGTCCGTCGCCGGCGGCCAGGCGTAGGTCCTCGCGGCGCGGGATGGCGGCGCCGAACGGACCCGGACGACCGGCCGACGACGGCTCGGCGGGCGCCTCGTGGGGGGCGACCGGACGGACCGGAGCGATCGTCATCGCGATGCCTCCTCGTGCACGTTCTCCGGCTCCTTAAGAATCTCCGCTGCTCGGAGCACCGAGGCGACGATGTTCTGGTAGCCGGTGCACCGGCACAGGTTGCCACCGATCGCCTCGCGGGCCTCCGCCTCCGTCGGGTCGGGATTCTCGGCCAAGAACGCGGTGACCGTGGTGACGAAGCCGGGCGTGCAGAAGCCGCACTGGAGCCCGTGCTTCTCCATGAAGGCCCGCTGCACCGGCCCCAACCCGCCCGACGACGACCGGCAACCCTCCATCGTGGTCACCGACTGGCCGTCCACAGTGATTGCGAAGAGCAGACACGACCGGACCGGCTCGCCGTCGAGCAGAACCGTGCACGCGCCGCAGACGCCGTGCTCGCAGCCGACGTGGGTGCCGGTGAGGCCAAGCTCGTGACGCAGGCAGTCGGCGAGCAGGCGCCGCGCCGGCACCGAGACCGAGCGCGGCACGCCGTTGACGGTGAGGTTCACGTCATACACAGGTTCGCTCATCGGCCCATCACCTCGCCGCCCGAAACAATGCCGCCCGAAACAATGCCGCCCGAGACAATGCCGCTTGAAACCATTCCGGCCGCATGTACACAGGCCGCGACGCCGGCCCGCTTGGTCAGAACGCCAACGAGATGACGCCGGTAATCCGCGGTCGCGTGGATATCCTCGTCCGGATCCACCTTTCCGACGGCGAGCGAACCAGCCGCGAGCCAGTCCGCGGCGTCGTGCGGCTGGCCTGACACAGCGTCGGTGAGCTCGACCAGGATCGGGGTCGGGCCGACCGAGATGTACGCGGCGCGCGCCCCGGAGATCCGAAGATCCTCGTCCAGAGTGACCGTAACGCCCAGGCCGCAGAGGGCGTAGTCACCAGCGCGCCGGGACACTTCAACCCACGCGCTGCCGGTCCGCGGCGGCGGTACCGCGAACGACGCGGCCACGGCGAGCTCCCCGTAACCCAGAGCGGACTCGAGCGGCCCGACGAAGAAGTCGGCCGCCGCCACGGAACGGGTCCCACTCCTGGAGACGAGCTCCATCGAGCCGTCGCAGAGCATCAGGACGGCGGGCAGTTCGGCGGCCGGGTCGGCGTGCACGATGCTGCCGACGGTGGTGCCCCGGTTCCGGATCGTCTGATGGGCGACGTGCCGGGTCGCCTGGCGCAGCAGCGGGAGGGCGGCGAAGGCGGCCTCGTCCCGCTCGGTCTGCGCATGCCGGGCGAGCGCGCCCACCCGTACCTGATCTTGGGTCACCTCAACAGACGACAACTCCGCGCCCAGCCTGTTTATGTCGACCAGGGCGACGGGGGCGGCGAGGCGCATGTTCAGGATGGGCACCAGGCTCTGGCCGCCGGCGAGCACCTTGCCGTTGCTGCCCAGCTCGCCGAGCACCGCCACCGCCTCGGCCACGCTGGCCGGTCGGTGATAGGCGAACTGCGGCGGCTTCATCGCGCTCTCACGCTCCCATCCTGATACGCCGTGCCGGGCGGCCGCGGTGGGACGACCGGCCCGCCC
>JAXIPB010000154.1:0-5773 GCA_045403155.1 Micromonosporaceae bacterium | reverse complement strand
GGTTCTGCCGCACCATGGGTGGCACGGGAGAAAGGGGGTGGTCCTTGCCGAAACAGCTCGAGACCCTCGAGGTGACTGGCTGCTGAGCCGTCCCTCGCGGGCCGGGGTCACCAGCCCCCGCCCGTATGCCGGGAAGCCGGCAGAATCCAACCAGCTCACCGACCTCGCGAGTTCCGGCTGGTCTACCGGACGAAGCCTCGGTCGAGGCTGAAGCGCTCGAGAGGCGTCATCGAACGGGTCGGTCCACGTCGGGCCGGCCCGTTCGTCTTCGATGGGCTCATCCGCGTGCGTGTCGGTCCATCGTACGCCGAGGAACCATGCTAGTCACGAACCGGATCCGGCCGAAGTGACCGAGGAGGGCGATGGACCAGGCATCGGCGCCAGCACGAACGAAGTCGCAGCGCAAGGCCGACACTGTGGAGAGGCTGCGGACCGACATCGACCTGTGGGTCGCCTCGGCGAGCGAGGACGCGCGCGCGTATCTCGTTCCCCTCTCGTACCACTGGGACGGCTCGACCCTGATGGTCGCGACGCCGAGCGCGAGCCCGACGGCGCGGAACCTGCTCCGGGCCGGCTGGGTTCGCGTGGCGCTCGGGCACACCCGGGACGTCGTGATCGTCCAGGGCACCGTCGAGGCGATCCCGATCAGCGCCGACCCGGTAGCTCGGGGGACGCGCACGCGAGGTCGTCCGGGTTCGACCCGCGGACACTGGCGGACGAGTACGTCTACCTCCGCATCACCCCGCGGGAGATCCAGGCGTGGCGCGAATCGAACGAGCTCGTCGGCCGCGTGCTCAGAACGGCGAGTGGCTCGGCGAGCCGTGAACCCGGTCGACCATCCGGGTCAGGAGGTCAGAAGTTCTCCCACAGCCCGACCACGTTGCCCTCGCTGTCCTTGAAGTGGGCGAAGGCCCCATCTCCGGGATCTCGGTGCGGGGCTGCACGGTGCTGCCGCCCCCCGCCTCCACCTTCTTCAGCGTCTCGACGATCGACGTGACCCCGACCGTGATCACCGGGGCAGGCGTATCCGTGGTCCGCTGCATCAGACCGCCGTTGATGCCGCCGGGCTCCGTCGGCTGACGGGTCGTCTCGTCGACGGGGGAGCCGCTTTCCACCTTCGTGGTGAGAGAAGGTGATGCCGGTCGACGTTGATCCGGATCGAGAGAACCAGATCGCTCGTGCCCGAAGGAGCCAAAGCCGCGGGAGGGATCCCGTCGTCGCGGGCGTGCGAAGACATGACGCCGGCACGCCGGACGGCGGGTTCTTCCACTGTTCCCTTCGCTCGAGCATTGCTGCAAGTCAGACGCAGCGGAGGCGAAGGGAACACGGCAAGAACCTGAATGCTACAGGTCAGGCGATCCGGGGTCGGCGCTCGAAAGTGGGGTCGCGTGGCTTGAGCGGAGAACCGGCCGATCCTCTCAGCGGAGTATCGTCGCCACGTGTCAGAACGAACACCGAGTGGCTTGGACCGAGTGCGTACCGGCGAACTGATCGGAGCACTGTCGCTGGCTACGGACCTCGGTATCGGCGCACCGCTCGAGTACGGGCTGCACAGCACCCTCATCGCGATGTGACTTGGAGAGCGCCTCGGGGTCGATCCCGAGACGGCATCACAGACGTACTTCGGGTGCCTTCTGTTCTACGTCGGCTGCACGGCGGGTGCCGAGGTCGAAGCCCGGATCTTCGGGGAAGACCACGCTCTGACGACCTACGGCACTCCGAGCAGGTTCGGCTCGCGGCCCGAGATGGTGGCGGGGTTGCTCCGAGCGGTGGCCCCACCGGGGAGCGGTCTGTTGTCCCGCGCCCGGCAGCTCGGGCGTGGTTTACCGATGTTAGCCAAGGCGTTCGGGGACCAGATCGCGGCGCTCTGCGAGGTGGCGCAGATGCTCACCGATCGCCTCGGCCTTCCACCGGCTGTTGGGGCGCTGTTCGCTCACAGCGCCGAGCGTTGGGACGGGCATGGCCAACCAGGACGTGCGAGGGGCGATGAGATCCCACTCCCGATGCGGATCGTTCACGTCGCCCGCGACGCGGCCTTCCAACGGATGCTTGGCGGAAGTGAGCTTGCCGCCCGCACCGTCCGATCGCGGGCGGGGCGAGCGTTCGATCCCAGCATCGCCGGACAGCTTGCGGATGGGGCAGCCGAGATCCTGCCCGTCGAAGAGGAGACGTCCGCCTGGAATGAAGTGCTCGCGTGCGAGCCAACACCACACCTGACACTGGAAGGCGAGGCGATCGATCGGGCGTTGGCAGCTATGGGTGACTTCGCCGACCTTGCCTCCCCGTACCTGGTCGGTCACTCGCGGGGAGTTGCCGAGCTGACTTCTGCGGCATTCAAGACGTGGGGTGCCAACGACGCCGACAACGCGGCGATCCGACGCGCCGCATTCGTGCACGACGTAGGGCGGGTCGCGGTCCCGGCCCGGATCTGGCAGAAGCCCGGGCGGCTGACGCCGGACGACTGGGAGAAGGTGAGACTGCACGCGTATCATACAGAGCGCATCCTTGCTCCCTCATCATTCCTGGCCGCGCTCTCGTCTCCGGCAACGTTCCATCACGAACGACTCGATGGCTCCGGGTATCACCGGGGAATCACGGCGGCGATGCTTCCGAGGTCGGCTCGGCTGCTAGCGGCCGCCGATGTGTATCGCGCGATGAAGGAGGCGCGGCCCCACCGGAGGGCGCTCCCGCCGCAACGCGCGGCCGACGAGCTCATCGGGGAAGGCCGCGCCGGGCGACTGGACTCCGACGCGGTCACCGCAGTGCTCGAGGCATCCGGGCAATCGCCTCCCCGGATCCCGCCCTCGACCGGTCTGACGCCTCGCGAGACCGAAGTCGTCGGCTTGCTGGCGCGCGGCCTCCAGACCAAGCAGATCGCTGGGGCGCTCGGCATCTCTGTCAAGACGGCCGATCGCCACATCCAGAACACCTACGCGAAGATTGGCGTGTCGACGCGCGCCGCGGCCACGCTGTTCGCCATGGAGCACGGCCTGATCGTCTGGGGAGAATTCCCGATTCCCCACTCGACCGGGCGCCCCTAGCGTCCTCGCTGCGGGATATCCCTCAGTGAGGAGACCATGCTCGAGCGCTTCGAGACCATCGTTGTCGGCGGCGGCCAGGCAGGCCTCTCGGTCGGGTACCACTTGGCGAAACGTGGGCTCCCCTTCGTGATCCTCGACGCAAACGACCGGATAGGCGGCGCCTGGCTCAACCGATGGGACTCCCTCCGTCTGTTCACCCCCGGTCGCTACAGCGCTCTCCCGGGGATGCCCTTCCCCGGGATGCCCGACGCGTTCCCGACGAAGGACGAGGTGGCCGACTATCTCGAGGGGTACGCGGCGCGATTCGAGCTCCCGGTACGGACCGGCATCAGGGTCGACCGGCTGACTCGGGACGCTGGTCGGTTCGAGTTGTCAGCGGGGGAGCGACGCTTCGAGGCGGACAACGTGGTAGTGGCCATGGCCACTCACCAGGTTCCGAGTGTGCCGCCGGTCGCACGCAAGCTCGACCCCGGCGTCGTCCAGCTGCACGCGGCCGACTACAGGAACTCCTTTCAACTGCGGGAGGGCGGCATTCTCGTGGTGGGTGTGGGCAACTCGGGGGCAGAGATCGCCGTCGATCTGGCCCGATCACACCGCACGTGGCTTGCCGAGAAGGAGACGGGCCATGTTCCGGTCAGGGTCGATGGCCTCGTGGCACGGTACGTCTTCCAGCCTCTTTTGTTCGGGTTGATCGGTCACCACGTCCTGACGGTGAACACTCCCATCGGTCGCAGGGTGCGCCCGAGGCTCCTCACCCACGGAGCCCCGCTGGTCCGGATCAAGCCCAAGGATCTCGCCGCTGCTGGGGTCGAGCGCGTCCCCCGCCTCGTCGGCGTCCGGGACGGCCTCCCGGTGCTTGAGGACAAGCGCACTCTCGATGTCGGAAACGTCATCTGGTGCACGGGGTTCCGCCCCGACTTTTCGTGGATCGATCTTCCCGTCTTCGAGGACGATCGGCGAGAGCCGATCCACCGTCGGGGGATCGTCGACCGCGAGCCAGGACTGTATTTCGTCGGTCTCTTCTTCCTCTATGCCATGTCGTCGGGATTCTTCCGTGGCGTCGGGAGGGATGCGGGGTACGTGGTCAAGACGATCGCCGCACGGAAGAATTGAGACCTCGAGACGAAGAGTCTCGCGCGGATCCCGCACGCCGTGATCCCGGCACGCTGTCATCGAATCTGCTCGGGGCTTCGAGAGCCGCTTCCCCTTGACCTGCGAACACGAGGCTCGAAAGCCGTTCGGCTCTTCGTGCACCGTTCCCTTCGCTGTCGCGTTTTCCGCTGGTCACGGTGCAGCGGAGGCGAAGGGACAAGGTAACCAACCCGAACGTCGCCGGTCCGAGCCTATGGACACCCCTGATCGGTTCTAGGTCCGGGGTCTTCGAGTCCGGCACGAACGTCGCGTCACCGACCCCGCTCTTCGCGGCGTCCGGGGATGTGTGTTGCGGGGCAGATCCAGATCTGGCGCTAACGTAGCGACCTCTCCTGGGTGCAAGAATTTCGTACAGCCACCGGCCTCTCCCTCGCATTTCTGCCAACTGCGCTCGCCTCGCTCGGCGCTGAGAGAGGGCCGCTTAGACCCTCGCAGCGACCCGCGTGCCCATGGTTGAGCGCCCGACCAGGTACCGACGTCCCGAGAGGAACGCCAGTCCGTACAGGAGCGCCGCGACGATGAGGAGTGCTCGGTACCCGGTGACGAGCGAGGCGTACTCGAGCGTCCCGCCGATCATCGCTCCAAGGAGGTTCGCGCCGAACGCCACCGTGGGCCGCTCGACCATCTCGAACCGCTCGGCAAACACGAGGTTGGCACAGAACACGGGTCCGAACGCGATGGCCACAGCCATGATGAACCTCGGAACCACGTCGAATTGCAGCAGGGCGCTCTCGGGGACTACGAAGGCGATGGCGAGGGTGGCCGCGAGCACCCCGTACAGGACCCTGGGGTTCGGCTGCGTGCGTTTCGCGACCTCGATCGCGAGCAGGACCGAGAGCAGGATCCCGGCGAACACGAGGGCGTTCACGAACCACGTCGTCCCGAAGAGGAGCGCGAACTGGACGACGCTCTTCGTCTCGAGCAGCAGGAACGCCGCGCCCATGAAGAAGAGGTCGAGCGAGGACCGCATCGCACGGAACGGCCCCGAGATCGCCCTCACGGCGAGCGCCGAGGCCATCAGGATCAGCGCGATCGACACCAGATAGAGGCTTGGGATGCTTGCCTCGCGGAGATAGACGAACGGGTGGTTGTCGGTGGCTGGGGCGACGGGCGGACCCGCTGTCGGGGCCCAGACCTCGGCGCAGTTGACCGAACTCGGATCACGACCGATCGTGATCAGGGCCAGATAGCCAACCCGCCGCGCGGAGTCGAAGCAGGGAGGATGCCCGTACACCTCATCGAGTGTGTTGGCGAGGCGGTCCGCGAGCCACGCGTAGCGGTAGTAGTTGTACATGGCGAAGACGCCATCGGTGGTCAAGTGATCGCGGGCCACCTCCATGGCCTCCCGGGTGAAGAGGTAGCTCTCCAACCGGAGCGATGACTGCCCGGAGACCAGCGTGAGGGAGTCGGGCAGCGCAAAGAGGATCAGGTCGTAGCGGTCGTCCGACCGTTCGAGGAAGGCACGGCCGTCGTCGATGATCACCCGCACGCGCGGATCCTCGTATGGCCGCTCCGGGTTCAGCCTCCGTCCCAACTCATACAGTTCCGGGTCGATCTCGACCGCATCGACCTGCCCTGCG
>JAXIPB010000231.1:0-4425 GCA_045403155.1 Micromonosporaceae bacterium | reverse complement strand
TTCTCGGAGTCGTAGCCGGACGGGTTAGGCATTGTTGGTCGTTCGTTTCCCGGCCACGCAGCGATGTGTACGTGGAGCTTTGTCCGCGGATCGAGAGGGTTGGGCAGCGCAGGCACGAGAAGTCGTTGGCCAGCAAGAACCGAGTAGCGGAACGCCTCAGTTGGTGCGCCGCAGCCTTGCGACGAGGACACCCGGCAGTTGCGTATACACGTAGCCGGGCGTCCCCGGCTTTCCATGCTCAGGGCCGACGAGTGGCTCCTCGAGCCCGTCGAGCGCGAACCCGTGGTCGAAGAACGGCTCCAGGATCATCCAAAGGGGCCGGTGGAAGTACCACTGCTCGACGGGCTGGTTGGGGATGGCGATGCCCTTCCCGCTGAACGATCGCGAGTAGGAGGAGACTTTGACCGAGTAGATCTCCGTGGTCCTTCCTTCCATGTCGAGCTCGACCGTCGGCCGCACATTGCCCGAGTTGAACGCAGGGTGCAGCGTGGAGAAGACGAAGCGGCCATCAGGCGTCAGTAGCCGGGAGGACGCGGCTACCATCGGCTCGATGGACTCCATGTCCATGATCGCCATATTGCTGACGACTGCGTCGAACGACCCCGGCTCGCCGAGAGTGAGGAGAGCCCCCTCGGCCATCGCGTCCGTGTGCCGATAGTCGACATTGCCTCCGTGCGCTCGAGCCCGCTCGAGCATGCCCTCGCTGAAGTCGACGGCCACCACCTGCCCGCCGAGTTCAGACATCCGGCGTGCGAACTCGCCGTTCCCGCACGCGATCTCGAGGACCCGTTCCCCGGCCCCGAGCTGAAGAAGCCGTTCAACTGATGGTTGGATGAGGTGTCGCTGCCAGGTCCTTCCGGCTTCCATCCGCTCGTCCCAGAAGGCGGACAACTCATCCCACGCGGAGCGGACCTCATCGTGCAGGTTGCGTTCCTCGCTCACGGAGCCGAGCGTAGAACATTCACTGGTTCGGGTGTCTGACGCATACAGCTCGCTGATCGTCGGCCAAGGTGGCTGTTGATCGATCGGCGAAGGCAGTCCGCCTTCAGACCGGCTCGCCGTGCGGCGCGGGCTCCGCGTGGCTTGACGGCCACGACTCGACTTCTCACTGTCGGGGGAGGACGATTCGCCAATGAACGAGCGTCCCTCCGCGGGTTCGGGAGTAGTCGGCTACCTGCTCGTTCTGGTCGGCGTCGCTGCCTTCGTCCTGAGCTGCTTCTTGCCGTACACGCAATTCTTCGATCAGGTATCCATCTCCTATTACCGATTGGCCACGGCGAGCCGGGGAGGAACCCTCGAATACATGGGCGGGCTCCTGCTTCTGTTCGGCGGTACCGCGACCGTCGCATGGGTCGCGCTCGCTGGACTCCGGCATGGCCAACACGAGCGTTGGCGGACGCCCTCGATCCTTCTAGCCGTCACCGTTGCTTGGTCCTTGTCGTGGATCGGCGTTCTTCTCAGTCTGTCGGGGCTCTTTGAACACGAAGTCGGCTACTGGTCCATGCTCGCCAGCATCGGCGTTGTCATCGTTGGTTCGGTCGTCGCCTGGGTCTCTGGAAGACGAACGGCGCATGAGCCGGACTCAGGCGCCGGCCCCGAACCGCCGACGGAGGTTCCAGTCGGCTAGAACGCAGGCTCGACGTGCGGCGCCTGCTCCCGGTGCGCCCAATGCCCTGCTCGCGTAGCCCACATCATCGTCCCCCTCGGCTCATCCTGGGGACGCAGGGAGGACGGTCAACATCCCGTAGAGTTGCATCGACCGCCAGTCCTTGGCCCGCTCAGCGCGAAAGCGGCTCGAGGTGCTCGCGGTGCTCCTCGTAGTGGCGCGAGGAGTCCCACAGGATTGTCTCGACGAGTGCCTCCCCGCCTAGCCACGGCCAGCGATTGTCGGCGAATAGCTCCTCATCCGTGACCGGCTCGAGCGCCGCTAGCAGCCGGCCAAATGACTCGTCGAATGCCCGCCGCGTTAGCTCCGGTGGATCGTCCATGTGCTCGCGGTGCGTCCGCTCGTTGAGCGCGTCGGTGCTGTTCGCGGGATCGGTCGCGTCGTACGGCTGGCGGCCCGCTCGGAGGCCCTCGATCACTCGCACGGAGTGATCGTGCCACCAAGCCATGTGGGCGAGCAGGTCCTTGCCGGTCCAATCGTCCATCGCTGGCTCGAGCAGCCGTTCGTCGGGGACGTGCTCGATCGCTCCAGCCACGCGCCGCTGTGCCTCCCGGATCGTGCGGATCAGCTCCGGCTTGTCCACAGAGCGAGGGTAGTCGCGCTAGCGTGTGAATGAAGACACCTCTACGGACATGCAGACGGGCTCTGGGTGCAAAGGCGGCTTTACCGCCGGGCAACAAGCCGTAGGGGTTACACGCTGGAGTGCCGTGCGGCGCTGGCTCTCAGGCTGTCCTAGGAGGACCCGAGCGGTCGGTCTCCCGAAGCATGCCGACGAGCACCGCCCTGAGTGTCCGGTCCTCCTTGCAGTCGATCAGGAGCTCGGCGAAGGCGCGGCTCTCTGGGTAGCCCCAGCTCGCCGACCATCGTCGGAGGTGGCGAAGCCAACGACGAGACAAGATCTCTTAGGCAAATGGCCCCGCCAACTTTGCGTAACCGTCGAGGAGCGGCATGAGCTCATCCGGGCCGGCGGAAGGGAGGAGAAATATGGCGCGGTGAATACCCAACGCCTGGTAGTCCTCAAGTGAAGCGGCGTCGGCCCGCTCAGTGCACACGCTTACCGGAATTGGACCGCGGCCACGCTCATTCGCCAGATACTGAAGTTCGGCGATTCGAGATCTCCACGGAAGGGCCGCCTCAACATCGAGGGGGAGCCATTCATCGGCAAGGTCGACGACGAACTCAATCGCGCGTTTGCCCTGAACGCCGAGCAACACGGGTGGATGCGGCACCTGAACAGGTTTCGGCCACGACCAGATCGCTGGGAAATTGACGTGCTTGCCGTGGAACTCGGCTTCGTCACGAGTCCACACCTGCTTCATGGCCAAGATGTCCTCGCGGAGTACTTCCCAGCGCTGTACTGGATCGACACCGAGATTTCGCATCTCGTCCCGAACCCAGCCAGCACCGACACCGAACAGAAAGCGGCCGCCGGACACCACATCAAGGCTAGCGACAGCCTTGGCCGTGACGATGGGCTCCCGTTCCACCACCTGGCAGATCGCCGTCCCGACGCGCAACTTCACCGTCGCGGTTGCCGCAGCCGTGAGCGCAACGAACGGATCCAACGTGTGCGAGTAGTCACGCGGCAGCTGGCTTCCCTCGGATCCCCGCGCGGGAATGTGCGAATGTTCAGCGACCCAGAGCGACTCCAAGCCGCGCTCTTCGACGGAACTGGCCAGCCCCGCCATGTTCATCGAGTATTCGGTCGGGAAGATCGCGACCCCGAAGTCCACGTCCTTCCCCCTCGGGTGCTACGACGGCGACGAAGCCATGCGGATCTTATCTACTTTGGGAAGCGGACTGGCCAGTCGAGCGCTTACCCGCTGGACCCCTCAGCGAACGGCCCCCCGCAGCATGCCGACGAGCACCGCCCTGAGCGTCCGGTCCTCCTCGCAGTCGATCACGCGCGCGGCCACTCCATCATCGACCAATCGACCGCCTCGAGTTACACGTCGGCGCGGAGTGCACGATGATGGTCGTCGTGGCGACCAGCGACGTGCAAGGCCGACAGCCGGCCGATCTCGTGCGGACTGCGGCACGAAACAACGCCGAATGGTGCGATATCGTCTGTCGCCTGCACGGCCAGGCGGGCACGTATCACGACGGTGGGTGGACGGTTTCCAAGCGATCTCCACCCCTGTACCCGGACGCGGTCACGCTAGATCCGGCGGCGAGTATCGATGCCATCCTCGCGGCGATTGACACGTCCCCGGGCTGTTCCTTGAAGGACAGTTTCGCGTGCCTGGATTTGGCATCCGAGGGATTCCACGTGCTCTTCGAAGCGCAGTGGATATGCCGTGAGGCGGACGCACCGTTGCCCGAGGCGCCCGCGGGGATGCGTTGGGAGCGGGTGCGCGACCCGGCGGTCTTGCGTCAGTGGGAGCGCGCCTGGAACCAGTACGACATACCTCCGGGACTGTTCCACCCGTCGCTGTTGGACGAGGACGCCGTGATGGTGATGGCTGGGTACCGGCACGAGGCGATCGTCGCCGGCGCCATCGCAAACGGCAGCGCGACTGTTGCCGGCCTGGCGAACGTGTTCTCGGCAGTCGGTGACCTCGATGCGGCGTGGCGTGGATCCGTGGCCTCTGTTGCTGCACACGTGGGAGACCTTCCGCTGGTCGGGTACGAGCGCGGAGATGACCTGGAGGCCGCGCGGCGGTACGGTTTCGCACTCCTTGGTCCTTTGCGGGTATGGATCAAGTGAGTCCTGGCCAACTCGTTCGGTGGTCGGTCTCCCGCAGCATCCCGACGAGCAC
>JAXIPB010000096.1:0-14389 GCA_045403155.1 Micromonosporaceae bacterium | reverse complement strand
GCGATCTTCTTCGCGAGGTCATCAGCTCCAGGAACGGCGGAAACGCTTGGAGAGAGGCAAAAACCGTATCTTCGGATGGGATTGCGGACCGATCATTCCAACAATGACACCGCACCGTGCTGTTCGAGACGCGGCGAATGCGATGAGATACGGCAATCGTGTAACCACGCGGATCGGGGGGGCCATCTTGAGAAGAGCCGTAGTGACCGGTGTCGTGGCCGCCCTCGGGGCCGCTGCGCTGGTGGCCATTCCGCTCACGACGGCGTCGTCTGCGGCAGAAAGAGATCCCGTCAGGAGTGCGCAGGTAACCCCGGAGCAAGCGGTGGCAGCGGCGCACGCGGCGCTCCGAGCGCACCGAGCGCAGTTCGCGGCGACGGCCGCCGACAAGTTCACGGTCTTCCGCACCATCGTGGATGCCAAAGGTGCCTCGCATGTCCGCTACACCCGGACCTACAAAGGGCTGCGCGTGTATGGGGGAGACATCGTCGTGCACCTGCGCAGCGATGGCAGCTTCGCGGGCTCATCGGTGGGCCTTGCCAAGCCACTGAACGTGACCATCACGCCGCAGGTGACCGCCAACAAGGCCGCTGCGACCGCCCGGACCGCGTTCACCGGTTCGATTAGGAGCGTCGGCAACCCGAAGCTGATCGTGGACGCATCCAGTGGAACCGGCCGGCTGGCCTACGAGACCGTCGTCGACGGTCTGGCCGCCGACGGGAAGACCCCCTCGGTCCTGCACGTCCGCACCGACGCCCTGAGCGGCACGATCGTGGGCTCGGCCGACGACGTCAAGCACGTCGACGGCACCGGCAACAGCCTCTACGCCGGCACGGTGACGATCTCGACGACCGACATCGGCGGTGCCTACACACTGACCGACGCGACGCACGGCAACGGGTACACGTGCGATATGAACAACGGCACGTCGACCTGCTCGACCATGAACGACGCCGACAACACATGGGGCGACAGCACCAACTCTAGCGACCAGTCGGCCGCCGTCGACGCCCACTATGGTGCGGCGTTGACCTTCGACTACTTCAAGAACGTGCACGGCCGCAACGGTATCTTTGGCAACGGCGCGGGCGTGCCGAGCCGGGTGCACTACGGGAACGGATACGTCAACGCCTTTTGGGACGGCAGCCAGATGACCTACGGTGACGGCGCCGGCAACGCCAAGCCGCTCACCTCGATCGATGTGGCCGGCCATGAGATGACCCACGGTGTGACCGAAAACGTGGTGCCCGGCGGCCTGCCACCTGACAACTGTTCGCCATTCTCGTGTTGGGGAGAGTCCGGCGGCCTGAACGAGGCCACCAGCGACATCTTCGGCACGATGGTGGAGTTCTACGCCGCCAACGCCACGGATCAAGCGGACTATGACATCGGCGAGAAGATTGACATCAACGGCGACGGCACCCCGCTGCGCTACATGTACAACCCGTCGCTTGACGGAGCCTCGGACAGCTGCTGGTCGATCGACACCAAGAACGAGGATGTTCACTTCTCCTCCGGTGTGGCCAACCATTTCTTCTTCATGCTGGCCGAGGGCAGCGGCGTCACCCCCTATGGCATCTCACCGACCTGCGACGGGGGACCGGCCGTGCCCGCCATCGGCCGCACCGACGCGGCGGCGATCTGGTTCAAGGCACTGGACCAGTACTTCACCGCCACCACCAGATATGTCAACAACGCCGTCCCGACCAACACCGCGCGCAGCTACACGCTCGCCGCGGCAAGCGACGTTTACGGCCTGTGTTCCACGCAGTACCAGGCGGTGCAGAGGGCATGGACGGCGGTCAATGTCGCGGGCAGCGACGTTGGGTGCAACGACACCCCGGGAGCGTTCGTGTCGCTGCCCCCCACGCGGATCCTCGACACCCGCTACGGCACCGGAGCACCGGCGGGCAAGGTCAGCGCGGGCGGAGTGTTGGAGGTCGACATCGCCGGCCACGGTGGCGTGCCCGATAACGGTGCGGCGGCGGTGGTGCTCAACGTCACCGTCACCCAGCCCGGCGCAGGGGGCTATCTGACCGTCTTCCCGTCCGGACAGGCCCCACCGCTGGCGTCGAACCTCAACTTCATGACTGGACAGACAATCCCGAACCTGGTCACCGTGAAGCTTGGCGGCAACGGGCACCTGTCGTTCAAGAACGGCTCGCTGGGCGGCGTGCATGTCCTCGCCGACGTGGCCGGCTTCTTCCTCGCCGGTGAGGCGAGCTCACCGGGCGCCTTTGTCCCGCTCTCCCCGACCCGGCTCTTGGACACCCGCATCGGCACTGGCGCCCCGGCGGGGAAGGTGGCCGGCAACGGTGTGCTGGCGTTGCAGGTCACCGGCGCGGGTGGCGTCCCCCTGACCGGTGTCTCGGCCGTCGTGCTCAACGTAACCGTCACCCAGCCCGGCTCGTCCGGCTACATCACGGTCTTCCCGACCGGCACTACGGCACCGCTGGCATCGAACCTCAACTTCACGGCCGGCCAGACGATCCCGAACCTGGTCATCGTGAAGCTGGGCACGGGCGGCAAGGTATCGCTGAAGAACACCTCCTCGGCCGGGTCGCACCTCATCGCCGATGTCGCCGGCTACTACCTCACTGGCACGCCGACCGAGCCGGGGACCTTCGTCTCGCTCGCGCCATCGCGTGTGCTCGACACCCGCAATGGCACCGGCGCCCCGGTAGGCAAGGTGGCCGGATTCGGCGAGCTCAACCTCGTGGTCGCCGGCCACGGCGGGGTTCCGCTGACGGGGGCGATCGCGGTGGTGCTCAACGTGACCGTCACCCAGCCGGGCTCGTCGGGCTACATCACGGTCTTCCCGACCGGCGGCGACCCGCCACTTGCCTCGAACCTCAATTTCACCGCGGGCCTGACCATCCCCAACCTGGTCACGGTTCAGCTCGGCGACAACGGCGCGGTGACGTTCCTGAACGGCTCGTCGGCCGGATCGCACCTCGTCGCCGACATCGCCGGGTACTACCTCGCCTAGTGATCGTCCAAGCGTTACATCGGCCGGCCAGCGATCGTCGGCCGGCCGATGCTCCTGGCGATGTCACCCGCAACGACGCGCGTGAACACGGTGACGACGGTGCCGCACACCAGCAAGACGGCTACGAGTGTCTTCCGTCGTCCGTCAATCAGCTGCGCAACCGAGACCGTGCTGGGCTGCCCAACTCCGCGCCTGTTGACGTCGTCCGAGGCGGGCCTCGTCAGTCCACTTGGTGTTCATGCTCGTTCCGCCGTGACTGCCTCTGGCGCTCGAAAGCGCAGGAGGCCCAAGTGAGCCGGGAAGAGTCCAAACACTCGCGGCAGCCTAGTCCAATCTGCCGGGCGAACAGGAACCATCGTCGGTCGAGTCGGATTCGATCGGGTCGAGCGCGACGGGCTGGGCCTGGTATGTGGGCACGATCAGTTCCGCACGTGATCGTCGAGGAACCTTTGGATAAGAGTCATGACCTGGATGGAGGTCCACTGGCGGGCTTGTCGGCGGTCAAGTGCCAGCCGGCCGTGTCCCGCGCCGGCGAGCAGGTAGTGGGTGCTATCGACGTCCGCGGCGCGCAGCGCCTGGTGCAGCCGGAGAGTCTGGGCGGGCGGGATGATGCGGTCGTCATCGCCGTGGAGGAACAGGAACGCTGACGCACCGGGTCGGATGAGATCGATCGGGTTCGCGTCGGCGGCGCGGTAGCGGTGGATCGGGTGCCGCGGGTCGGCGAGCGCCACGTGCATACGTGGGTCGAACCCTTCGGCGATCCGGGCCAAGTCGGAGGCGCCGAACAGGTCGACGACCGCCCGGACGCGTGGGTCGGTCAAGCCGGCCAGAGAGGCGAGGTAACCACCGGCGGACTCACCCCACATGGCTAGTCGGTCCGGGTCGATGCCGTACTCGTCGGCCTGTCCGATCAAATAGCCAATCGCAGCCTGGACGTCGGCCAGAGCGTCGGCGTAGGTGGCACGCTGGCGAGTCGTGCGGTACTCGACGCTCGCCACGGCGTACCCGGCTGCGGCGATAAACGCGCGTTTCCGACGGCCCATCGCCCGCGGCGCGCGGACGAACCCACCTCCGGGCAGGTACACCACCAGCGGACACCGGCCGCCGGCCGCCGGGGTGTGCAGCTCCAACCGCAACCCGGCACCGTACATCACTCCGCCGCGCAGCTTAGCGCCGGCGGGCCTACGAGGGATCTGCCGCGCGACGTCGATGCTCAACCGCTCGCCCAGGATGTCCATGGGAACGGGAGCGGCGACCGCGGAGTACCGGAACCCCGGCACCAGACTCATGATCTTGAGGTTCAAAGGACTCCTCCGTCCGGCGCCCCGGCGCGGTCGAGGTCGGCACCCGCACTGATGAATGAGTGTATGGACCCGCAGCAGCAACATCTACTGGTCCAACAAGACCCTGACCGCAGCACGAGACCGCGAGCGACGCCAGATGTTCCTGCAGTCCAGCCAGGCCGAAGCGGCCTGATCGAGAGGACATGCGCATGACCACGTTCATCGAGCACGGCACGGCCATCCGAGTGCGGACCTGAGCAACGTACCACTGTGGACAGACCCTTGACGATGGAAGAGCCGGGCCCGCCAACTGTCGGTATCGCGATGGACGCAGTTCCGGTTAGCCAAGCAACGCCAGATGGGCTCGGCACGCCGCGAGTGTGTTGGGGGCTCTCCCCTGGGGTGCAGACGCCCTTCGGTCGGTTGACCAGTCAACGATCCGATACCGCATAGAGTGCCGCGGCGGGCATAGTCTGGCCGCTCACCCATCGTGAGGGGTTGGCGGGATGCATGTCGATGTGAACGGGGGCAGGCTCTGGTTCGACGTCGATGGGCCCGGCCTGGTGCCCAGCGGCCCTGACATGCATTTGCGGCCCACCGTGGTGCTCGTGCACGGCGGTCCAGGCTCGTTTGACCACTCGTACTTCAAGCCCGCGTTCTATGAGCTCACCGCCTACGCGCAGGTCGTGTACCTGGACCTGCGCGGGCACGGTCAGAACGAAGGAGATCCCGCTGGCGATGAACGGGCTGATATAGCCCCTCGACCCCGCATGGCAGTCGTACGTGGCGCTCCAGCGGCGGAGGAATAGGGGACGGGCATCTGACAGCCGCCTCTCGATGAAGCGGCCTAGTTCACCAGCGTGGGGAGTCCGGCAAAGGCAGCGACAACCAGCGCGGCCGCGCCGATGCCGATCAGCCAGCCGATGCCGGTACCAGCCGTGCCGAGCAGGATGGCGGTGCGTGTAGTGATGCCGGGTTGGCCCTGTGCGCTGGCTCGCCGCAGCCGCCGGCCGACGAGGATGGCCGTCGTGACTGCCCCACCGGTAGCGCCGACCGCCATCGCGGTGCCGACGATCGCGACCAGTATGAGGATGATGACGCCGGTCCAGTTCTCACCTGCGTCACTCGTCGGCGGGTTGTTCAAGGATCCGATGAGGAACCACACGCCTAGCGCGACGGCTATGGCTGCGTTCCACACCACCGCCGTCAGGATCGCGGTCGCGGTTGGCTTTCTGGCCACTGGGGCCAGGCTCGGCTGGCGTTGGTCGCTCATTGTGGTGTCCTTCCCAGAGTGGCCGGCGATGGCACCAGCGTGGATCGGTTCGTTCGTCGCCGCCTGAGCTGCGGTACTCATATGGCGCTGACCACCGACGCCGGTTGCGCTGGTACGCAGCTGGTGCCGTCGGTGAGTAGGGTTGCCGACACGGCAAGGGCGATGCGATTCGGGGTTCCGGTTCATGGGAGGCGTGATTGCTCGGCCTGTTAGCCGATGGTTATGTGCCGGATCTGGCAGGCGACGTAACCTTGTTTTCCCTTCGTCCTATCGGGATGGTGCGCCGTCGCGGTGCGGCTGCCCGTTTTCGTCTTGGGTATTCAGGATCTTCAATACTGCGGCGAGCAGTCCCTTTGTTCCGGTCGAGTCGGCAACGAGCTGGCGACCCGTGTCCCACGCGACGTCGTACTCCGCGCCGAGTCGGCTTCGCAGGCCGCCCAGATAACGTTCTCGAAGCCTCCGGACGACCGGCTGCTCGGCCAGCCACGCCGCCGATGCCGCGAGGGCGCCATTGTCGAACGCCCCGACCAGGACGCCGGCCAGTTTGGGTCGGTCTGCAGCGTGGCACGCGGCGAGGCGTTGCACCAATTCAAGGCCGCCCACCCAGTCGCCTTCCTGCGCGCAAAATTCCAGCGACAAATGGAGGTCGGCGTTTGCGAAGTGGAGGTCGCCGGTGAGCAGGCGAGCCACGCCGCGTTGACCGATGAGAGTGGCGAACCTGCTTACGTCTTCGGCGGCCTTGGCGTGCTGCATACCCTCCTCGGCCCAACTGACCGCCTGAGCGTAGTTGCCCACCTCGATCGCCAACTCACAGGCATTGCCCAGGTAATTTGATCTCGTGGCGAGGTTGTGGGCTCGGCTTTCTTGGAGTAAGAGGTCTGTATATCGAAGCGCCGACTCGTAATCGCCCTTGCTTTGGGCCAGTATCGCGGCGGCACCCAGCCAGTTGCACCGCAGATCGACTGGGTTTCCAGCCGCCTCGATCGTGTCGATAGCCCTTGAAAGCAGTTCGAAACCATTATCAGGGACCTCATCCATGATACATGTGAGCACGATCTTATATATCTGAATAGAGGCCAATCGACGAGTGTCATCCGGGTCGACAGTTGCCTCGGCCTCGGCCAGCAGTTTCGCACCTTCCGCATAGTCTTCGTAGTACTCGCTAACGAGCGCTCCGAGTCGGTGTAGCGCGTCGACGCGACGTCCGGCGGGGGTGTCGTGGTCGGTGATCATCTGACGAAGCCAGTGTTGCAGTTCCTCACGGGGCCCGATCCAATGCCACATGTGGCCGGCCGCGAAGACAAGGTCGGCAAAGAGTTCGGCGTCGCCGGTCTGACGCGCCCATCTGATTGCGGCTCGGATGTTCGGACGCTCGGGTAATTGGGTCGCCCAGCCGTCATCTGTGTAGGACAGAACCGGAGGATCTGTTCCCATCATGAACCGGATGTACTCAGCATGTCGGCGCTGCGCCCGGGCAACCTCTTCGGTGTCGATGCGCTCGGCAAGGTACTCGCGGATGGTTTCGAGCAGGTCGAACCGGAGGCGCCTGTCTGACCTGGACCGGCGGTACACGAGCGATCGCGCGAACAGTGACTCGAGGCGTCCGGCAGCATCACCGGCCGCCATATCGGCGACCGCGGCAGCAGCGGCGACAGTGAAGCCACCGCCGAAGACCGATAGCTGCTCGAGGAATTGTTGGTGGGCCGAGTCGAGAGCCTCTACGCTCCACGCGATGCTGGCGCGCAGGGTGCGTTGTCGCGCTGGGGCGTCGCGCGGACCGGCGGCAAGGATGGGTAGCGCGTGGCTGATTCGGTCCCGTAGTTCAGCGATCGTTAGTACTCGGGTTCGAGCCGCCGCAAGCTCGACGGCGAGGGGCAGGCCGTCACACTTGGCGCAGATCACTGCGATGTCGGTCAGCTCGTCCGGTGTCGGCGCGAAATCCGGATCCGCGGCACCTGCCCGCGCGAGGAATAGCGCGACCGCGGGCGAGCGCTGCCCGTCGGAATCGTCGTGCGGAAGCGGGTCGAGTCGGAATTGGCGTTCGCCAGGTGCGCCCAGCTCCTGACGGCTCGTCACGACGATCTGCATCTCACGTGTGGCCGCCAAAAGTGCGGTGAGCACCGGTGCGGCCTCCACGACGTGTTCAAAGTTGTCGCACACGAGTAACAGGCGCCGCTCGCGCAGGCGGTTCTCCAACGTGGTCAACGCGCCGCCCTCGCCGACCGGTAGACCGAGGGCAGCGCAGATCGTGGGCGCGACGTCCGCCGGCCGTTGAGCGTCAGCGAGCGGAACGAACGCGACGCCGTCCTTGAACGTATTGACGAGGCGGTGGCCCAGCTCCGTCACCAACCGGGTCTTCCCCACGCCGCCGGGCCCCACGATCGTAATCAGCCGCGCTCCGCCTGACATGACCAGCTCCTGCAGCGCGGCCACCTCGGTTTCTCGGCCGATAGTTAGATCTAGCAGCGCTGGCGGGATCGTCATCGTCCGCCGGGGCGGAATGATCGGCACTTGGCTCACCGGTGGGTGCTCGCCATGACGCTGGTTGATCGTGGTACCCAACTTCTGTTTCCTCCGATGAGAGAGCCCGGCAACGAATCGTCGGGCGCGCCGTCAACGGCCGCAATGGTGAGGGGCGGCGCTCGGCGGTCAACGCCGGGCGAAAGTGAGCAAGTCATCGGTCATCGAACAATTCCAGCGCGGCCCGAAGGACGTCTTGAGGTCGGCGTGCTCGAGCATTGTTGTGGCCGCGATCCGCCGCCGCCTCGAACGCGGCACCGAGACGGGCCGGAACATCGGCCAGGTATCTCGCGTTCACCCTGTCCACAGTTGGATCCCGAGCGATCGCGACGTCCACGATGGTCGCGCTAAACATACCCGTGAGCGTGGCGGCGACCTCGAGCCTTCCGTCGCGCGCCGCGGTCGCCGCCAGCCGCTGGAGGAGTTCCATACCCACTGCTGCGGACAGGCTTCCATCGATGCATAGCTGCAGGGCGGCCATCAGGTCCCGCCCCGCCCCCGCCACGTCGTCCTTTTCGAGAAGGGCCGTTCCGCGGTGGAGCAGAAGCCATGCAGAGATATCGACGGCATCGGCGTCGTTGATCGACATGGCCTCCTCGGCCCACCCAATGACGTCGTTGGGACGTCCTCGCAGCGTGGATATCCCACAGCGCTTGTTCAGCGCCATCACGAGGAGGAGGTCTAGGTGGCTGGTGTAGTTCGGGGTGCTCTGGGGCGGTCCGGCCGGATCGTGCCGGCTTGGCCTACCCAGGGGCACGGCGTGGTCTGCCGTAGCGCCTTGGCGTTATGGCCGAGGTATTGGTTCCGGTCGGTGGGTGATCGTGCCTGCGGGACAGTCTGGCGGGCGTGCTCGGCCGGTTCTGGTGGGCTCTCACGCGGTTGCCACCGCCCATCCGCCGTGGATGTGGCGTAGGCCGAGTCGGCCCAGCCGGGCAAGGTTGTGGGCGGCTGCTTGGAGGTTGAAGTCTGCGTCGATCTTGTCGGTGCCTCGTCTGCGGGCACGGCGTCCACGGCGGGTCAGGTGGCCGAGTTTGCGTTCGACCTTGGGTCGGGTCGCGCGGTAGTCGTCTATCCATTGTGGGTTCTTCTGTCGTTCGCGGGCGTCGGCGAGCTGCTTCTCGTGACGGCCGACCTTGATGGTGCGTCCGTCAACTGCATTTGTGCACTGTGCCCGTAGCGGGCAGTCGGTGCAGGCTTGGGCGAAGTAGGCGGTGCCCTCGCCGTCGTCGTTGCGGCGGACCGGGACGGTGACCTGGTTGGGGCAGGTGACGGTGTCGTGTTCCAGGTCGACGTCGAAGGCGTCCTTGTGGAACATGCCCTCGCGTCCGCCGCGTTGTTGGGTCTTGCACCGGTCGTCGATGCCATGCTCTTCCAGGTGCTTGTGGAACTCGCCCGTCCCGTAAGACGAGTCGCCATAGACGGCCGCCTTCGCACCATCGGCCCCGGCATCCGTATCAGCGTCCGCCGCGGAACCAGAATCACCGTGGTCGTCGATGTCTTCGAGTCCGGCGTCGGGCTGGTCACCGGCGCTGGTCAGGTCGTCGATGAGGTCGGTGGCCACGCTTGCGTCACCTGCGTTGCCGGCCGTGACGATGGTGTCGGTGATGATCTCGCTGTCCGGGTCGATAGCGATGTGGCCCTTGTAGCCGTCGAACCCGCGGGCGGAGGTCTTGTGCCCGTGCCGGGTCTGCGGGTCCACGGTGGAGATGACCCGGTCCTTGGCCACCCGCCGGGCGATACGGAACACCCCGTCCTCGCTGGTCTCCAGATCCTGGCCGAGTACCGTGGCCAACAGCTGGCCGGCCTGCGCAACACCCTCGGCCAGCGTCTGTCCATCCAGGACAGTCAGGCAGGCGTAGCCGTCCCTGGCGCGGGAGTCGATCAGCTCCAGTCGGGCCTGCTCGTCGTCCCAGGCGATGTTCGGCTTGGCGCTGTCCGCGTACTCGTCACCGCTGGTCAGCACCGCCCGTAGCCGCGACTGCAAGTGCGGCTCGGCCACCCGCAGCAGGCTACGGATCGCCGAGCGGATCAGGGTAACGGTGTCCATCGTGGCGACCGCGTCGTAGATCGGCGTCGAGTCCAGCACCCGCTTCTTGCCCACCAGTCCGGCCGCGGATGCGACCTGTAGAACCACGTTGAAGATCCGCCGTGGATCCTCCGACCGGGCCAGCCGGGCCCGCATGTCCACCAGCACCGTGTGGGCGAACTGGTTCCAGCCCGTGCCGTCGTAGCCGCCCACCACAGCCGCGTACCGCCACCGGGAGTCGTACGTGTAGCGCTCCACGGCCTCCCGATCGGACAAGCCGAACAGCCGCTGCAACACCATCACCACGGCGACCACCGACGGCGGCACACTGTTACGACCCGTGCTCAGGAACAGGTCCGCGAACATCTCGTCCGGGAAGAGCCGGTCCCGTTCCCTATGCAGCACCGCATAGATGGACGCCTCGGGAAGCGTCTCGTCGCAGAACCGCGTCACATCATCGAGCAGATCAGCCTGCCGATCAGCACGCCCCAACGTCACCCGGCACCCCCGGATCGAGAACCACAGCCCTGTGATTCTCAATCCAAACAGCGCTCAACCGCGGGATCGACGCGCCACGAAAGACACCGCCCACCTAGGCCTTGTTCTCGGACGACGCGGACCATCTCGTGAGCGTGCAGGTCGGCAGTCGCCTGGTCACCGCGGGTATGGGCCGCCATCATCGCAACGTCGTGCACCATGTACTGCAGCTCGGGTGGACTACCGGCCAGCGTGCATGCCGAGCGTGCGTGCGTAAGCATTCGGTCCGCGCCGTCGCGGTCGCCGGCCTGCGAGCGATACCAACAATCGTATGCGTTGACGACCGCCAACCGTCGATGGTCCGCCGCGCCCTTCAGCAGTGCCTGCGCCTGGGCCACGAGGGCCTGCGAGTCCGCTAGGGTGCCGGTGAGCTGGGTTAGCCAGGCGCGGCGCGTCAACGCATCGGCCCGGCGTCCAGGCGAGATGCTCGCGTTGGCGCTGATACGGAGTAGCCACTGGGCTAGCTCCTCGCGCGGTCCGAGACGATCCCATATCGCGCCGGCCGATATGACGAGGTCGGCGAAGAGCTCGAGCTCACCCTCGGCGTCGGCCCAGCGGATCGCAGCGCGGATGTTTGGGCGTTCGGCGAGCAGGATCTGCCACTCCTTGGTCCGGCATGGGAAGTTACCAGCGTCCGGAACCGGACCCAACAGCCTGCGGATGTGCTCAGCGTGGCGCCGCCGAAGCGCCCGCCGGTCGCCGTCATCGAGAGACTCGTCGAGGAACTCGCGGACCGTCTCCAGCAGATCAAAGCGCCGTCCCGTGATCGAAGCCCGACCCCGAACGAGGCTGTGGTCTAGCAGCGTCTCCACTCCCTGTGTCGCCGCATCCGCATCGACCGCATTCACCGCCGCAGCCCCGGCGAGCGTGAACCCGCCGCGAAATACCGTCAACGCGACGAGAAAGTCCCGATCCGACGGTTCCATCTCGGCCACGCTCGAAGCGATGCTTGTGCGGAGTGCTCGGTGCCGCGCCGGTGCATCCCGCGGGCCGCGGACGAGGAGGGGCAGCGTCTGATCCATGCGCTCTCGGATCTCGGCCACGGTGAGGACATGAGTACGCGCGGCCGCCAACTCGATCGCCAGCGGCAGACCATCGCACCGCGCGCATATCTCAGCTACATCGGTCAGACTTGAGGGCCCGGGGGCGGTATGCGGCGCGACCGCCCTAGCGCGGACGGTGAACAGCGAGATCGCCGGCCCGACCCACGAATCATCAACGGTGTACTCGAGTGGCTGCAGCGGGTAGACGTGCTCGCCACGAATGTTCAGCCGACGTCGACTGGTCACGACGACGCTAAGAGCGGGTGCCCCGGCCAGGACGCGACCAATCAGCGTCGCCGCATCCAGTACGTGCTCGAAGTTGTCGCAGATCAGCAGCATCTGTCGGTCACGCAGGACGGACTCGAGCACCTCTACTGGATCGCCAACCCCTGCGTTGACCCCGATTGCCGCGCATATCGTCGGAACAACGTCGGCGGCGGTCTGCGCGTCCGCCAGGGCGACAAAGGAGATGCCGTCCCGGTACTTGCCCATGAGGCGATGCCCGAGCTCAGTGGCTAGCCGCGTCTTGCCCATGCCTCCCGGCCCGGTGATGCATACGAGCCGACATCCGGGCGCGGTAATCATCGATTCAAGGGCAGCGAGTTCGGCCTCCCGACCAACGGTCTCATCAATGAGCGCGGGCACCCGGGCGTAGATCGGCTGTCGCTGAATCGCGCGATCGTGTTCTACTTGGTTGAGCAGTCCGAAGTGGAGTTCCCGCAGGCTCGGTGACGGCTCGATGCCGAGCTCATCGTCCAGTCGCCGCCGGAACGTCTCGTAGAACGACAGCGCGTCTGCCTGCCGCCCGGATCGATACAGCGCACGCATCAGGAGGCCCGACGCCGTCTCGCGCAACGGATGCTTCAGTACCACTGCCTCGAGCTCGGCGACCAGCCCGTCGTCGCGACCGGCGTCGAGGTCGGCCTCGACTCGACGCTCCAACGCGACAAGGCGCAGCTCTTCCAGCCTGGCTGCCTCGATGTCCGCGAAGGATGACGCGGCGCGGAGGTCGGCAAGCGCCGGTCCGCGCCATACCGCGAGCGATGCGCGCAGCCGCTGGCCGGCGCCGACCGGATCCCCGTGCGCGAGCAGCGTTGCGCCGGCGCGCAGCCCACGCTCAAACTCGACCACGTCCAGATCGACGTTTCCGCCGAGGCGATAGCCGTCACCGGCTGTCTCGACGACGTCAGGACCGAGCGCCTTCCGAAGCATCGACACGTGCGTCTGTATCGCGTTGGTCACCGACCTCGGAGGGTCGAGTCCCCACACCGCATCGATGAGCTCCGCCCGGCCAACCGCGCGCGGCGCCTGAAGCGCGATGTAGGCGAGCACTGCACGGGTGCGCGGGCCACCCCATGACCGGAATGTCGTAGGGGTTACAACGATCTCGGTCTCGCCTAGCAGGTTGAGTCGCACTGAACTCTCCGATGCCCCGACAAAGTGGCCCCGACGGCGGCGCGCTCGGGAGGAGCCGAGTCTAACCAGGGTCAACGCGCGCGTAACCCAGCCTTTCGACCGGTTGTTACGTGGCTTTGTGGCTGCCAAGGCAGCAGTGCCCCGAAGGCTAGGCAATTGCGAGTTGTCAGTATCCACGAGCGCGCCAGATACTGGTTCGGCGCGGCGGGCCGGTCTCGCTAGGCGGGAGGGAGAACAACAAGTGCGACGCAATCTGGCAGCCGTGATCTTCAGCACGCTCGCTGCCGCGATTGCCGCGAGTGGATGTCAGACAACCGGTGCTGGCGGCGACCCGCCCACGACTGTCAACCAGGTCGGTGCCGCCTTCAGCGTGGACAACAACGCCAAGGGCCCGGCGCCGGAGATCCCCGGGGCCAGGAAGGGTGGCACGCTCACCATTCTCGGCTCGACCGACCTCGAGCGCCACGACCCGCAGGCGGACTACAGCAGTGACGGCATCTTGCTCTATAGCCAGCTGGTCACGCGGACGCTGACGACCTACTACGAGGACGTCGCCGCGGACGGAACCATCAAGACCCGTCTCGTGGGCGACCTCGCCACCAACACCGGTGAGACCACCGACTGCAAGACCTGGAAGTACACGCTCCGCGACGGTGTGAAGTTCGAGGACGGCACGCCGATCACGTCGAAGGACATCGCGTACGGCATCTCGCGCTCCTTCGACGACACCACCGCGGACGGCCCGCACTACCTGCAGATCTGGCTGGCCGGGAACGAGGACTACGCGTCGGTCTACAAGGGCCCGTACGCGGCGCCAGGCACCATCGCCCCCGGTATCACCACCCCGGATGACAAGACCATCCAGTTCACGATGAACTCGGCACACTGCGACTTCTCGGCGGCGGCGGCCCTGCTGACCACCGTTCCGGTTCCGCAGTCGAAGGACCCGGGCGCGAACAAGTACGACTCGGACGCGATCGTCGCCTCCGGCCCGTACATGATCGAGTCCCTGGTTCGTGGCGAGAAGTTCTCGCTGGTCCGGAACCCGAACTGGGACCCGGCCACCGACCCGGCGCGTCACGCCTACCCAGACAAGATCGTCTTTGACTGGACCGCGACCGACCCGGTAGTGGCGAGCAAGCGCTTCGCCGCCGACAGTGGCGAGGACAAGAACGCCCTGCAGTGGGACAACGTGCCGACCGAGGCTCTCGCCGAGATCCTCAACGGCCCGGCCGCGTCCCGCGCGATCGAGGGTGACACCGTCTTCAACATCTACGTCTACATCAACACCCAGAAGGTGACCGA
>JAXIPB010000224.1:0-7903 GCA_045403155.1 Micromonosporaceae bacterium | reverse complement strand
CTACAGCACCCAGTCCCCGGCGTTCGTGTCGACGGACCGGCACGCGACCTACGCGGTCATCCAACTGCGCGACGGCAGCGAGGACGACAAGGTCGCCGATCTGGACGCGATCCGGCCGCTGGTCGTCGCAGACGGGGGAGTGCAGACCGAGATCGGCGGGTTGTTTGGATTCCTGAAGGACGCCAACACCCAGATCGAGGGCGACATCATCAGGGCCGAGGCGCTCTCACTGCCGATCCTGCTCGTGCTGATGATCTTCATCTTCCGAGGGCTGATCGCCGCGGCGACCCCGTTGCTGGTCGGGGTTGTCGCGATCCTCGGCGCATTCACCGTGACCCGGGTCATCGCCGACTACACCGAGGTCTCGGTCTTCGCCGCGAACGTCATCACCATGCTCGGGCTGGGCATGGCGATCGACTATGCCTTGTTCATGGTGAGCCGGTTCCGTGAGGAGTTGGCCGCCGGCTACGACACCGCAACCGCCATCCGGCGGACGATCGTCACCGCCGGCCGTACCGTCGCCGTCTCCGGATTGACCGTGGCACTGGCGCTCTCGAGCCTGCTGCTGTTCCCCATGGACTTCCTCAAATCCATGGGGTACGGGGGAATGGCCGCCGTCCTGGTCGCGATGCTGGCCGCCTTGACCGCGTTGCCCGCCCTGCTCGCCGTGCTCGGCCCCCGCATCAACGCTCTGAAGATCCCGCTCCCCCGGCGCCGCCGTCCGGCCGCAGTCGGCGAGGGCGGGTGGGCGCGGCTGGCTCGAAGCGTCATGCGCCGCCCGGCGCTCTATCTCGTGGGTGTCACGGTCGTTCTGCTCGCGATGGCTTCGCCATTCCTGCGCGCGTCCTTCGGCGGCTTCGATGAGCGGGTTCTGCCCGAGGGGACGCCGAGCCGTACTGTGGCCGAGCGCATCGCCAACGACTTCCCGGGCGGGAGCGTGGCGCCCATCGTGGCCCTGGTCTCCGGCGCCTCGCCGCAGGCCGCCCAGACGTTCGCCGGCCAGGTCGCTATGCTGCCCGACGTGACGGGAGCCGCGATGACGGTCAACAAGGGGGCGTCGTCGCTCGTCTCCATTACCTACGTCGGTGAGCCCACGTCCGACGAGGCCCGGCGCGTGGTGGAGGCGGTGCGTGCGCTGCCGGCGCCGCCCGGCGCGGAGGTGCTGGTCGGTGGTCGGCCGGCGGCGGACCTCGATCAGATTGACAGCCTCACCAGTCGACTGGGGTGGATGGCGCTGTACGTGGGCGCGGTGACCTTCATCCTGCTGTTCCTCGCGTTCGGCTCGGTGGTGCTACCGCTGAAGGCGATCCTCATGAACATCATCTCGATCGGAGCCTCGTTCGGCGTCGTGGTATGGGTGTTCCAGGATGGACACCTCGCCGACTGGCTCGGCTTCACCTCCACCGGCTTTCTGGAGCCCACGAACCTGATCCTTATGCTCGCGATCCTCTTTGGACTCTCGACGGACTATGAGGTGTTCCTGCTCTCCCGGGTGCGCGAGGAGTGGGATCGGACCGGGGACAACACCGCGGCGGTCACCATCGGACTGCAGCGCACCGGCGGCATCATCACCGCCGCCGCCCTTCTGCTGATCATCGTCATCGGTGGGTTCGCCACCGGTGGGGCGTCCACCATCAAGATGCTCGGCGTGGGCACCGTGGTAGCGGTGGCCGTCGACGCGGCACTGGTACGCACGCTGCTCGTGCCCGCCACGATGCGCCTGCTGGGCCGCTGGAACTGGTGGGCACCCGGACCGCTGGCTCGGATTTACCGACGTTACGGCCTACGCGAGTCGGACCAGTCCTTCAAAGATCGCCACGATCATGAGCTGACCGCCGTCAAATAGTGCCGATCATGATTTGGAGGTCATGATCGGCGGGTTTGAGGGGGCGCGGGGTGTGGCAGGCTACCTGTGTGGTGGTCTTCGAGACGGAGCGGCTGGTGATCCGGCCGTGGACTCACAGTGAGTCCGATTTGGACCGGATCTTCGACACCTACTCGCGGTGGGACGTCGCGCAGTGGCTCGGCGCCGTTCCGAGGGCGCTCGAATCGCGCGATGTCGCGCCGGCCGTCGTGGATCGGTGGGCCGAACGCTCCGCCGAGGATCCCCGGCTCGGCGTATGGGCGATCGAGGTGCGCGCCACCGGGTTGGTGGCGGGCACGGTCCTGCTCGTCAAGCTGCCGGACCCGGACGGCACCGGAGCGGGCGAGGTCGAGGTGGGCTGGCACCTGCACCCGGATTCGTGGGGACACGGCTATGCCACCGAGGCGGCTCGCGGCGCGATCGAGAAAGGATTCGCCGATGGCGTGGGTCCGATCTACGCCGTCGTGCGCCCGGACAACGCCCGTTCACTCGCGGTCTGCCGCCGTCTCGGGATGACTCCGCTCGGCCGTACCAGCCGCTGGTATGACTCGGAACTGGAGGCGTTCAGGATCGACCGGCCGCTGACTCGTACCGCTTGACCAGTCCTTGATCCTCGCAACTGTTCAACCCTCGCCCGGTCCGCCGCGGTCGATGCGGGCAACTGTTGGACACTCGCGGACGATCTTGGGGTGTGGTCGCTCACTGGTTGCGTTCCTGGTCGGAGAGAATGAGGGCATGAGTCCCCGCGAGATCGTTCTGCTTGGCTCGACCGGATCGGTCGGCACCCAGGCGATCGACATTGTGCGGCGCAACCCGGACCGATTCCGCGTCGTCGGCGTCGGTGGCGGCGGAGCCAACGTGAGGCTGCTCGCGGAGCAGGCGTTGGAACTCGGTGTCGAGGTCGTCGGGGTGGCCAAGGCGACCGCGGCCCAGGACCTCCAGCTCGCCTTCTACAGCGCCGCCGCCAACCGCGGATACACGACCGGCGAATTCAAGATCCCGAAGATCCTCGCCGGGCCGCAGGCGATGACCGAACTCGCCCAATGGCCGTCCGACGTCGTACTCAATGCGGTCGTCGGCTCGCTCGGACTGGCTCCAACCCTCTCCGCGCTGGGCGCTGGCCGGACGCTCGCCCTCGCCAACAAGGAGTCTCTCGTGGCGGGTGGCGCCCTCGTCCGTACAGCAATGCGGCGCCCAGATCAGATCGTTCCGGTCGACTCCGAACACTCCGCGCTCGCCCAGTGCCTCCGAAACGGCGCGCCGCGAGAGGTACGACGCCTCGTCCTCACCGCGAGCGGAGGCCCGTTCCGCGGTAAGCGCCGCGACGAGTTGACCAATGTCACACCCGACGAGGCTCTCGCCCACCCCACGTGGACCATGGGCCCGGTGGTGACGATCAACTCGGCCACGATGGTGAACAAGGCACTCGAGGTGATCGAGGCGCACGAGCTGTTCCGCGTCCCGTACGACGACATCGAGGTCGTCATCCACCCGCAGTCGGTGATCCACTCGATGGTTGAGTTCGCCGACGGATCGACCATCGCCCAGTGCAGCCCGCCCGACATGCGCCTACCGATCGCGGTCGCCCTCGGCTGGCCCGACCGCGTCCCCGACGCGGCCGCGGCCGTGGACTGGACCAAGAGCCACGCCTGGGAGCTGTCGCCGCTGGACGAGGAGGTGTTTCCCGCCGTACGCCTCGCCAAGGACGCCGGCCGGGCCGGGCGCTGCCGCCCGGCGATCTACAACGCGGCCAACGAGGAGTGCGTGGCCGGATTCACGCGGGGTCGGTTGCCCTTCCTGGCCATCGTTGACACGGTCGCCCGGGTATTGGAGGAGGCGCCCGATTTCGCGGAACCAGGTACCGTCGATGATGTACTTGCCGCGGAGTCGTGGGCCAGGAGCCGGGCCCGCGAACTGATCGCGGCGCTGGACTCTTCGGGCGAGGGAGCTTAATGGAGATCGTCGGGATTGTTGTCTTCGCACTGGGCATCCTGATCTCCGTTTGCCTGCACGAAGCCGGACATATGGCCACCGCGAAGGCCTTCGGTATGAAGGTCACCCGCTACTTCGTCGGGTTCGGTCCCACACTTTTCTCGTTCCGCAGGGGCGAGACCGAGTACGGGGTGAAGGGCATCCCGCTCGGCGGGTTCGTCAAGATCGTCGGAATGACGCCCCAGGACGACGACGTCGAGCCGGAAGACGAACCGCGGGCGATGTGGCGGTTCCCGGTCTGGAAGCGGACGATCGTGCTGGCCGCGGGCTCCGCGACCCACTTCATTCTGGGCGTCGTCATTCTGTGGGGCGTATTCGCCTTCGTGGCGCTGCCCGACATGAACAAGCTGCAGGCTCAACCGGTGACGATTGACACGGTGGCGGGCTGTGTCGCCGCGAAGTGGGAGTTCGATCCGGCCACGAACAATGCCAAGGAGTGCGTCGAGGGCACCGCGCCGCCGAGCGCCGCCAAGCAGATGGGCCTTCAGTCCGGCGACGTCGTCACGGCGATCAACGGCCGGCCGGTTGCGGGTTGGGATCTGCTGACGGAGAAGATCCGCTCGGCCGGCGGGCACTCGATCTCCGTCACCTACACGCGCGGCGAACAGACCTTTACCCGCGACGTGTCGCTACCGGTCGCTCAGCGGATCAAGCAGGACGTGCTGAAGGATCCGAACAAGCTCGCGAAGGACATCACCGACGCGGATCTGGAGAACGTCGGCGTCCTCGGGATCACCCCGTTCGTCCCAGAGACCGTGCATGGCCCTGTGGCCGCCTTCGGCCTCGCTGGAAACCAGACGGCGGCCATGTTCGAGGGCACCTTCGCCGCGATGAAGAAGTTCCCGGAGAAGGTGCCGAAGCTGTGGACGGCGCTCACCGGCGAGCAGCGCGACCCGGAGACCCCGGTCAGCGTCGTGGGCGCGAGCCGGATCGGCGGAGAGTTGTTCCGCGAGGGTGAGGTGCCGAGGTTCCTCCTTCTGCTCGCCGGATTGAACTTCTTCGTGGGCATCTTCAACCTGCTACCCCTGCTGCCGCTCGACGGCGGGCACATCGCCATCTCGTGGTTCGAGCGTGCGCGGTCGTGGGTCTACGCCCGATTCGGCCGGCCGGACCCGGGACGCGTCGACTACCTGAAGCTCATGCCGATTACGTACGCCGTGATCCTGGTCTTCGGCGGCTTCACGCTGTTGACCGTCGCCGCCGACATCGTCAACCCGATCACCCTCTTCTGAAACGAGCTGCTGTGACCGCGATCAAACTTGGCATGCCGGCGGCGCCACCCCCGGCGCTGGCCGAGCGCCGGCCGAGCCGCCAGATCATGGTGGGTTCCATACCCGTCGGCGGCGGCGCGCCGGTCTCGGTGCAGTCGATGACGACCACGTTGACCGCAGATATCAACGCCACGCTGCAGCAGATCGCGGAACTCACGGCGTCGGGCTGCCAGATCGTGCGGGTGGCGGTGCCGTCCCAGGACGATGTCGAGGCCCTGCCGGCGATCGCCCGCAAGTCGCAGATCCCGGTCATCGCAGACATCCACTTCCAGCCTCGTTATGTGTTCGCCGCCATCGAGGCCGGGTGTGCTGCCGTACGGGTGAATCCGGGCAACATCAAGAGGTTCGACGACAAGGTGGGCGAGATCGCTCGGGCCGCCGCCGACGCCGGTGTGCCTATCCGGATCGGCGTCAACGCCGGCTCGCTGGACCCGCGCCTGCTTCAGAAGCACGGAAAGGCGACGGCCGAGGCACTCGTGGAATCGGCGCTCTGGGAGTGCTCGCTCTTCGAGGAGCACGGTTTCCGCGACATCTAGATCTCGGTGAAGCACAGCGACCCCGTGGTCATGATCCGTGCGTACCGCCAACTCGCCGAGCAGTGCGACTACCCGCTGCATCTCGGTGTGACCGAGGCCGGGCCGGCCTTCCAGGGCACCATCAAGTCCTCGGTCGCGTTCGGTGCCCTGCTGGCCGAGGGGATCGGCGACACGATCCGAGTCTCGCTCTCCGCCCCGCCGGTGGAGGAGGTCAAGGTAGGCAACGCCATCCTCGAGTCGCTCGGGCTCAAGGAGCGCGGCTTGGAGATCGTCTCGTGTCCCTCGTGCGGCCGGGCTCAGGTCGACGTCTACACCCTGGCCGACCAGGTCACCGCAGCCCTCGAAGGATTCCCGGCGCCGCTGCGGGTCGCGGTGATGGGCTGTGTCGTCAACGGTCCCGGCGAGGCCCGCGAGGCCGACCTCGGTGTCGCGTCCGGCAACGGCAAGGGTCAGATCTTCGTCAAGGGCGAGGTCATCAAGACCGTGCCGGAGTCGCAGATCGTGGAGACGCTGGTCGAGGAGGCCCTGCGTATCGCGGAGGAGATGGGCATCGAGATGCCCGAGGAGCTCGCAGGCGCCGCGTCCGGTCCCACGGTGACCGTCCACTAGAGACGTTCGGTGGACGACGCCCCGCACCCGCACGGATCTGGCCGAGAGCGGTCGGGCCCAGAGCAGTCGGGCCCAGAGCGGTCGGGCCCAGAGCGGTCGGGCCCAGAGCGGTCGGGCCCAGAGCGGTCGGGCCCAGAGCGGTCGGGCCCAGAGCAGTCGGGCCCTTGGATCGGGCGAGCCACCCCGCTCCCGCCTCCCGTGCCGTCGGCTGATCCGTACTGGCCCACGGTTCAGCCTGCGTACTACGACGCGGCGGGTTATCCGGTCATCTTGGTGGCGCCGCGCCGGCGCTCAGGCCGCACGGTTCTGCTGGTCTTTGCTGGCGTCCTCGCGGCATGCTGCGTGAGCGGGGCTCTCCTGGCCCTGCTGGGCAGCGCCTTCCTGGGCGGCTCGTCGACGCTCGGGTCAGCGCCACCCGGGTTGAATACGGCGGTAGCGGATGGCGAGTTCGAGTTCGTCGTGACCTCGGTGAGCTGCGGTCACGATTCCGTCGGGCGAAGCTTCGTCACGAAGCAACCGCAGGGTCAGTACTGCATCGTGGATCTGAGCATCCGCAACATCGGTACCGAGGGCCAGACCTTCGCCGACGGCTGGCAAAAGGCGGTCGGACCCGATGGCACCATCTTTGGCGCGGACACCGGCGCCGGCGTCATCGCGAACGAGAACGCCAACGCCTGGTTCACCCTGATCAACCCCGGCAACAAGATCACCGGCAAGATGGTCTTTGACATCCCCGCGAACGCGAGCATCGCGAAGCTCGAACTTCACGATTCGCCGCTCTCCGGCGGAGTCACCGTGACCCTCGCCTGAGACTCACGCTGAGAACTCAGTCAGCCAGGATCGCGTACAGCTTCCGCTTCGCCTCGACGATGACCTCAACCGCGCGGCGGCGCTGTTCGTCCGTGCCGGTCATCATGACCTGCCGAAGGGCGTTCATCGCGCCGAACGAGGCGTCCTTGAGGTCGTGCCAGTTCTCGACTGTCTCGTCCCCGATTTGGTCCCACGGAGCTGCTTCGTCGTCGCGTTCGGCCTCCACCCGACCGGTATCGGTGAGCGTGAACCGCTTGCGCCCAGCAGACTCCTCGCTGACGATCAGGCCCTCGTCCTCGAGCATCTGCAGGGTCGGGTAGATCGATCCGGGGCTCGGTCGCCAGACGCCTCCGGTCCGGGTCTCCAGCTCGGTGATCATTTCGTATCCATGCATCGGACGCTCCGCCAACAGCGCGAGCACCGCGGCCCGCACGTTGGGCCTCCGTCCGCGCCCACCGCGTCCCCGTCCGCCGTGACCGTGTCCGTGCGGGCCCGGACCGCCCCACGGCGGCGGGAATGGCATCCGCCACGCAAAGCCGCGCATCCGCGCTTCGTGATCTCTCATCTCGTGCACCTCCATAGCTGCCAGATGTGTCGACGATATATCGCCAACCGGTCGGCGACAAGTCTTGAGTGTGTCTGGTCGGCGTCTCGCTGCCGCACGGGCCGCGGTTGTCCCGAGTGTTCGACAGTTGCCCGCCTCCACCACTCGGCGTCGGGCAACTGATCAACACTTGCGGGAGGGTTGTGCGCGCGATCCCGCTCAGTCGCCCGGCCACCCCGGGTCGAGGGCCACCCCGGGTCGAGGGCCACCCCGGATC
>JAXIPB010000255.1:0-16196 GCA_045403155.1 Micromonosporaceae bacterium | reverse complement strand
CGACTCGGCCACATCCGCTCCTTCCTCATCTAGCAGCCGCTGCCACACACGTCTGGCCGTGTGGCGCTGCTTGCGCGGGGCCGTACGGTCGTCGGTGAGCCATCGGCGCACCGTCGCCTCGTACTGCCCGAGCACCGGTGCTACCCGCGCGGGCACCTTCCGCACCGGTGGTGTCGCATCGACCAACGCCTGGCGCACCGTGCGTCGGTGCACCCCATGCCGCCTGGCCAGCGATCGAATGGACAACCCCAGCTCCCGGGCGTCGCGTCGGATATGTTCGAACTGCTCCACTCTCGATCTCTCCTTCATTGGCCTCTACGCCTCCGTGATCGCCTTGGCAGACGTCACGCAACGTAGAGGACAGGTAGGTCGAGGGTGGGGCCAATTCAAGCCATCACTAGAGCTCCATGTGTGGCCACCTCAGGCTGTCACACCCACTCCATCATGGACGGTGAGCGTAAGCCCGGCAAGCAGGCATTGAAGGATGCAACCCGTCGTGTTGCGTCCGCCGGATCCCGCGCCGTCACGTACCGCATCAAGTCCGCCCGGCTCGACGTGCCCCGCGACGCGGACGGACTGCCGCTCGCCCGTGAGCACCGGATCGCCGAGGCAATGCGGGAAGCCCACGAGCGCGCCAGCGCGACCCGACTCGACGAGGCTTCGCCCGCCGGCCGCGGCGTCGCTGCCTGGCTGGCCGACTACCGGGCCTCCCGCCGCGTCCGCGACGCCGAGGCAACTGCCGCCGAGGTAGTCGAGTGGGTCGATGGGCTGCTGGCGGCCACGGCATCGCGCACCATCCCGACGACCGTTGCCCAGCTTTCGCAGGTGCCCGCCAGCTCACAGCGTCTCGGGCTGGCCGTATCGGGCGACCCGGACGCTCCGCGCGATGGCGTGCTGATTCAGCCGACCACCACGCCCAGCGACCCGGCCGCGAAGCCGTGGGAGGTGGGTGGCCGGCAGGCCGCGCTGAACCTGGCACCGTGGGGGAAGCTTCTGGCCAACGTGCTGGCGGGCCGCGTGCGAGGCGAGCCGGACGCTGCGTACCGCCTGCAGGCCAAGCGCCAGGCTGGCATGGTCGCCGGCCCGCCCGTTGTGGACCGTGGCCACGACGACCGGCTGTTGGCCGCGTATGCCATCGCGACCGGCCCCGGCCCGGTCGTGCCCGTGACCTACCTCGCCGCCGATGGCGAGGTGCGCGTGCGGGCGGCCCGCATGACCGGCGCTCGCCTGTCGAATGTGACTCCGACGGCCCGGCGCATGCCGAGAATGGTCGAGCCCGTCAACCAGCTTCGCCCGTCCCGTCCACACCGGACGCAGCGGCACGACGCCATCCCGGCTCCTGCCTACCTGCCCGGCCCGGCCGAGCTTGCGCTACGGCCCCCGACCGATGCGGACGCGCCGAAGTGGTTCGCCACACGGCACTACCGTGCCACTAAGGATTCCTGGCGGTCTCGGCTCAAGATCCGTCATCGTCGCTCTCCGTAGACCTGCGGCGGAGCACTCCAACCCGCGCGCTGCAGCTACTCCCTCGGTCACGGATTCGAGTCCCGTCCGCCCCACCCGCAGATCTTGGGCACGATGTCAGTGCCCGAACCCCATGACCAGGAGTTCGGAACATGTTTGAAGGCGGAGAGACAAACGACTGAAATGAGGCAGTATCGCAAAGCCCCCTGCGACCGGGTTGTCGAGGAACTTCAGTGGCGCAGGCTCAGCAGAGTCCACGATGCGGGCGGAAGCACCAATGTGACGCGGCCGCCGTCTATTTCGATCTTCGCCAATTCTCGTGGCGCGACATTATTCGGCTGCATGCGGCTATTGACCGCGTCGAGGTCGGGCCCGGCGATCGTGAGAGCTTTTTCAACGCGGAATGCTGCACCTGCCCGGGCGTCTACCGCAACCTCGACCGCATCGTCGATACTGCGGTTGATCATGTAGACCACTGTGCTACCACTGTCCGAGTCGTGGGTAGCAATCGCATCGACAAGGCTTACGTCGCCGTGCCGCGTCTCGTGTGTATCGGCGTGAAGTGCGACGTCGAGCACGTCACCATAAGCGTGCCTTGATGTCAGCGCGAACGGATGAAACGTCGCTTGCCGCCATGCAAGTCCACCTGGCTCGGTTCGGATCGGTGCGATGACGTTGACCAGCTGTGCCTGGCAGGCGACCGCGACCCGGTCTGCATGGCGCAGCAGAGCAATCAGTAGCCCACCGATGACGACGGCGTCGAGCAGCCGGTAGTCGTCCTCGATCAGCCGCGGTGCTTCCGGCCAGTCTGTTCGGGCGGGAGTCTCTTGCCAGGCCACGATGTCCCACACGTTCCACTCGTCGAACGAGATCGATAGCCGCTTGCGAGTGCGACGATGGGCCGCTGCGCCGTCTGCCAAGTCCGTCACTGCTTTGATGAAGCCGTCCATGTACGCGCCGGAGGCGAGGAACGAGCGTCTGTCCCCGTTCTGGATCTGGTAATAGGAGTGGCACGAAATCATGTCGACCACGTCGTAGGTCTCATCCAGTACCGCACTCTCCCAGGCGCCGAACGTCGGCATGTCCCAGCTGGAGCTGCCGCACACAACCAGTCGGGCGTCTGGCGTCAGGGCTCGCAGCGCGTGTGCGGTCTGGGCGGCTAGCCTTCCGTATTCGTGGGCCGATGTGTGGCCGAGTTGCCATGGCCCGTCCATCTCGTTGCCGAGGCACCACAACTTGACGTCATAAGGATTGACCGCGCCGTTCGCGACGCGCCGGTCCGCGAGAGTCGTCGTGCCTGCCGGGAGGTTCACGTACTCCATGAGCTCCGTCGCGGCGAGCGCACCGCGGGTCCCGAGATTGACCGCGAGCATGGGTTCGACGCCGGCGGCTGCGCACCAGCGGGCGAACTCGTCTATGCCGAACTGGTTGCTCTCGAGACTGTGCCATGCCAGGTCGGCGCGGCGGGGCCGGGTGGACTTGGGGCCGACGCCATCCTCCCACCGATAGCCGCTGACGAAATTGCCGCCGGGATAGCGCACGACAGTCACCCCGAGCTCGCGCACCAGGTCGAGGACGTCGAGCCGGAATCCGTTCACGTCGGCGCGGGGATGACCGGGCTCGTAGATGCCGGTGTAGACGCATCGGCCCATATGCTCTACGAAAGAGCCGAACAGCCGGCGCTCCACCGGTGCTATGCGGCGAGCCGGGTCGATGGCGAGCGACGCGTGGCGCAATCCTTCTCCCATTCGTCGGAACGCGTCCCGAGCTGCAACGCCGTTCGCTCTCACGGTCGCGTTGTCGAACCCCGGCAGGTAGCCGGGGCAACGCCGCGCACGGAAGCCGGCCGGCGGAATCGCCCGGCCGGCGACGGAAGAACCAGCCGATCGAACGTGGTCGGACAGTAGTTGACTCCGGACGAGATAACAACAAGCATTCTTCAACTTGATTCCAGCCGCAGGCTTTCCAAAGCGCCTGCCCTCGATGGTGACTGAACTGCGAGGCGAGGGAGATTCACGAGATGGCCGTCCGATGCCGCTGCGGTGGCTAGGCTCAAGGTCAAGGGGATACCGATGGGTGATCTCGCGTCACGTTCGAGCACCGGCAGACACCATGAACACCCGACCGAAAGCGCCGACACGTCCAGCCTCATCGAAACAAAATGATGCGTGGCGGCTACCTTGCCGCCTCATTGATCCTGATCGCCGCATACCCGGCGCCCTGGGCGAGGACGCGGAGCTGTTGGGCGCGGCCGAGCTGGCCTTCGAGCGCCTCCTCGCCAATCCGCTCGAGGTTGCCACGGGCGGCCGCCTCGGACACCGATTGAAGGATGCGGGTCGACGGACGTCGGATCACGTGACGCGGATCGGATCAGGTCAGCCCGACTCCAGCATCGCGAGGAACGCGAGCTTAGCGTCGAGCTGACGCGAGCCACCACCCTCGTGACCGTTGTACGGGTATACCTCGATGGCCTTCGGACCGGCATAGTGGTTGTACGCGGCGTACACCGTCGACGCGGGGGCGATCTCATCGAGCAGCCCGACCGAGAACATCGCCGGGCGCTCAACATGTTTGGCATGGTTGACAATGTCCAGATAGGACAGACTCGCAAACACCCGGGTGACGTCCTGGGGATAGATGGCGCAGAACTTGATGATCTCAGCGTACGGAGCCGCTTCCGTGATCCGGACGGCGTGCTCGAAGTTGGCCAGGAACGGCACGGCCGGCATAGTCGCCGTGACGCCGCCGGCAAGATGGGCCGCAACCAGAGCGAGCCCACCGCCCTGGCTCATCCCCGTCGTGACGATGGGCAGCTCCGAACCGACTGGATGTGCGCGCGCGGCGTCGACGGCGCGGACCGCGTCGACGAACAGGCGGGTGTAGTACTGCCGGCGCGGGTCACGGATCCCGCGGGTGAGGAAGCCGGTGCTTCCGGGGATACCACCGTCGTGCGGGTCCGGGGTGTCCGAGCCTCGCCAGCCGCCACCTTGGCCCCGAGTGTCCATCACCAGATGCGGGTGGCCCGCGCAGCTGAACGTCAGCCAGTCGAGCGAAAGTCCGCGCCCGCCGCCGTAGCCCACATACTCGACGACCATGACCGGCCGGGGCGCGACGTCCCTTGGGATGAGCAACCATCCCCGGATCCGGTCACCGCCGTGGCCGGAGAACTCGACGTCGAAGACCTCGGCGTGGCGAACCTGCGTCGATGCCGGAACGAATGCGGCGTCGATCGGGCGAGTTCAGGCTTCATCGACCTCGCCGCGCCAGAACTCGGCGAAGTCGGCGGGCTCGGCGACGTCCGGGCGGTATCGCTGCAGCTCGGCCAGGGGCATGTCGAACAACACAGGAGCTCTCCTTTGCACCGGCTACGTCGCGCCCGTGTCGGGCAACAGCGGTCACGGAATCTGCCAGGTCATCGCCTGCTTGCCGCGCACGACCGGGGGTTGGTCAGTTCCCCGATCTCGGCCGCGCTGACGGTGACCACGTCGCCGGGTTCGAGCCTGAATGCGAGGTCGGGCACGATGCCGGCTCCGGTGGACAGTACGGCACCATTACCCGCGGACACCTTGACCTGTGGTAGGCAGAGCGGGTTCTCGCCCTGAATGCTGCGCGAGCTCATGCCGTTGCAGAGCGTGTATCCCGCCATCTCTCCGCTCGCCGTCACCACCACCGCGAGCTCCGGTTCCGGAACGTCCACTGTGGAGTCTGATCGGACCGCGACCGGGTCTCCCGGTCCACTGACCCGCCAGGCCGCCGACTTGAAGAACAGCTCGGACGAATCCGCGGCGTAGACGCGCTCGTACGGATCGGGCCCGGCGCTTTCCTCGCAGCCCACACCCGCACGATGAGGCACGGCCCGACGATTCGCACCGCGGCGGTCGCGACCCGGGTAATGCGAGCAGCGGTCATCTGAGCTCGGCGCTGGTCGTCCACCGCGCCGACGTGGTGGTCACGGCCACGACATCACCGACCAATGTGGTCAGTGCCTGGGCGTCCCGACGCGCGCTCGTGCCGACCCAGACCTCGACCTCGCCGGGCTCGACGACCCGAGTCAGCGTCCGGTCGGTGAACGCCAGGCGGGTAGTTGGGACGGTAAACTCGACGACCACGGACTCACCCGCTGCCAGGCGCACCCGGCGGTAGCCGAGCAGCTGGGAGACGGGACGCGTCACTGACCCGACCAGATCGCGACCGTAGAGCTGCACGACGTCGTCCCCGTGCATCGTCCCCGTGTTCGTAACTCGTACTGTCAGGGTCAGCGCACCATCGGTGACCAAGACGCTCGGCACCACCAGGTCGGTGTGGGTGAAGGTCGTGTACGACAGGCCATGACCGAATGGGGCCGCGGGAGTGCTGGACAGGTTGGTGACCTCGGCGCCCTCGCCGAGCGTGGGGTGCAGGTAGGAGTAAGGCTGCGCGCCAGCCGAGCGAGGCAGGCTGACGGGCAGTTTCCCCGAAGGATTGACGCGTCCCGAGAGCACCCCGGCGATTGCCCCGGAGCCCTCCTCGCCGGGGAAAAAGGCCTGCAGTACGGCGGCGCACCGCGTCATCGCCCAGTCGACCGCGTACGGCCGCCCGGTCACGAGCACCAGGATGACCGGCGTCCCGGTCGCCAACACCGCCTCGACCAGTTCGCGCTGGACGCCCGGCAACTCGAGGTCGTCACGATCGCAGCCCTCGCCGACGGTGCCGCGGCCGAACATGCCGGCGCGGTCCCCCATCACGAGCACGGCGACGTCGGCCTCGGTCGCCGTCGAGATGGCCGCGGCGAAGCCAGACCGGTCGTAGTCGTCGACGCCACAGCCGGTCACCCGGACAACCGATTCCGGCCCGAACTCGGCCCGCATCGCGTCCAGGACGGTCGGCACGTCGATGCCGATCTCGACCCCGGGATGGTGGGCCAGCACGTGGTTGAGGAAGGAGTAGCAACCGAAGAGTGCCCCCGGCCGGTCCGCGTTCGGACCGATGACCGCGATGCGCCCTCCGGTCGGCAGCGGCAAGGTTCCATCGTTGGACAGCAACACGATCGACTCTTCGGCTAGTCGCCGCGCGAGCGCACGATGCTCGGGAGAGTCGAGATCAACGTCGGTCGGCGGCTCGTCGTCGAACCTCGTGTCGAGCAGCCCGAGTTCCTCCTTCTGGCGCAGGACCCGCAGCACCGCCCGGTCGATGAGCGCCTCGTCGACCTTGCCCGCCCGAACGAGGTCGAGAAGTGGTGCCGCGTACGCGTCACCCGTCGGCAGCTCGACGTCGACGCCGGCCGCCAGCGCCTGCGCCGCCGCGTCACCCAGGTCGTTCGCCACCCGGTGGAGAAGGTGGAGGAACGCGACACCGAAGTAGTCCGCGACGACGGTTCCCCCGAATCCCCAATCGTGCCGGAGAAGCTCAGTGAGCAGACGGGGATCGGCCGCGACGGGGACTCCATCAATTTCGGTATAGGAATGCATCACTGAGTGCGCGCCACCATCGAGGATCGCCATCTCGAAGGGGATCAGGAGAACGTCAGCAAGCTCACGCGGCCCGGCGTGGACCGGACCGAAATTGCGCCCGGCCGACGACGCGGAGTAGCCGACAAAGTGCTTCAGCGTCGCATGCACGCCACTTGATTGCAGTCCCCGAACATAGGAGGTTCCAATTGTGCCGACGACGTACGGATCCTCAGCGATGCACTCGTCGACGCGGCCCCAGCGTGGATCCCGTACGACATCGAGAACTGGGGCAAGCCCCTGATGGATCCCGAGCGCCCGCATGGAACCGCCGATCGCCGCGCCCATCTCGGCAACGAGGTCGGGGTCGAACGCCGCGCCCCACGCGAGCGGCGTCGGGAACGTCGCCGCTTTCCACGCCGATAGACCCGTGAGGCACTCTTCGTGGACGATCGCGGGTATGCCGAGCCTGGTTCCCGTCACCAGGCCACGCTGGAATGCCCACAGCCAGGTCGCGCGCTCCACCGGGTCGACGGGCCGCGTCCCGTACGCCCGGGTCAGGTGGCCGAGTCCATGCCTGACGAACTCCTCGAGTTTGGTCACGCCGCTGAAGGCGCCCTGCAACGGTGCGACTGCCTCGCCGTCTTCTTTCTCCCAGAAGCCGACGATCTGTGCGAGCTTCTCCTCCAGGGTCATGCGACCAAGCAGCTCGCCCACCCGATCAACGTCCGTCTGATGTGGACTGATCTGGTGCGGCGGAGTCGGACGGGCCGTCTCGCGGACCTCGGTCATGCTGTGCTTCTCCTCAACCCGTGTCCTCTTGTTACCTCTTGACCGCGTTACCCCTTGACCGCGCCTTGCAGACCGCCGACGATCTGCCGCTCCGCGAACATGAAGAAGAGCAGGGCCGGCAGCATCGACAGCGAGGTGAACGCGAGGATGGCCGCCGTGTCCTGGGTGTACTGGCTCCTGGTCGCCTCCTGCACGGCGACCGGCAGGGTGTGCAGCGACGCGTCCTGGAGAATGAGCAACGGCAACGCATAGCTGTTCCAACTCCCCACGAACGCGAGCACCGCGACCGTGACCAACGCGGGCTTCGACAGGGGCAAGAGCACGCGCCAGAAGAAGCCGAGCTTGCTCGCCCCGTCGATGGCAGAGGCATCTTCTAGTTCGTCGGGGACGGCCGTCAGGAAGGGCCGCAGGATCACGATCGTGATCGGCAGTCCGAACGCGATCTGCGGCAGGATGACACCGACGTAGTTGTTCGTGAGTCCGAGGTTGCCCAGCAGCAGGAACAGAGGCAGGATGCCGGCAGTGGCCGGGAACAGCAGGCCGAGCACGAAGAAGGTGTACAGCCCCTCGCGTCCGCGGAAGCGATAGCGGGAGAGCACGAACGCCGCGCAGGCTCCCAACGCTGTCACGCCGATTGTCGAGGCTACGGCGATGACCATGCTATTGGCCACTGCGTCCCAGAACGTTGGCTTGGTCAGCACGTTGACGTACGTCCGCCATACCCAGGGGTTAGGCAGCCCGGCCGGGTGGGCGTTGATCTGGGCATTGCTGCGGAACCCGCCCAGGATCGCGTAGAGCACCGGACCGATGGATACGCCGGCGACCGCAAGCGCGACTCCGTAGGTCAGCGGGGTCGCCCACAGGACGCGGCGGCGCTTCGGGGCCGCCAAGATGGGCACGTTCACGGCCATGATCAGCTCCCGGTCAGCGCGCCGTCGGTGTCGCGACGCAGCAGGAAACGCTGGCACAACAGCGCGACGACGAACGAGATGATGAACAAGATCACCGCGACCGCATTACCGAGACCCCACAGGTGGGAGGTGTAGCCGTTGTCGACCATGTACGTGGCGATCACGCTGCCGGCGCCCAGGCCCCGCACCGCGCGCGAGGCCACGACCCATACGACATCGAAGACCTGCAGGCAGCCGATCATCGACAGGAATGCCCAGATCCGGATCGTGGGTGCGAGCAGGGGCAGAGTGATGTGTCGCTGGATTTGCCACCAACTCGCGCCGTCGATCTCGGCCGCCTCGGCAAGTTCGTCCGGGACGTTCGACAGCCCAGCCAGGAACAGGATTAAGGCGAACCCGGTGTACTTCCACGTCAGAACGAGCAGCAACGTCCAGATGACGACGTTCGTGTTGCCGAGCCAGTCGATCGTGCTGAACCCAAGCGAATTCAGGATGCTGTTGACCGGCCCGCTGTACTGAAGCAGCTGCAAGAAGATGACGCCGACAGTCACTTCGGCCAGCACGTACGGCACGAACACGAGTAGGCGGAACACGGCCCGGCCACGGAACTTCCGGTTCAGCAGGAGCGCGATGGCGAGTGCCAGCGGCCCCTGCAAGACCAACGACCCGAGCAGCAGGATCGCGGTGTTGCGCAGCGAGGCCTGGAAGATCGGGTCGCGCAGCGCACCATACTCGCCGAAGTAGTAGTACAGCCCGCGGAACTCGTGCGGCCAGCCAACGCCATTCCACCGGAACAAGCTGTAGTAGGCCGCGAACCCGATCGGCAAGAGCACGAAGGTCGAGAAGACGATGAACGCCGGCGCCGTGAGCCCGATGATTTCGAACCACTTGCGTCGTTGGCGGGCTGCTTTGGAGCCCCCCATGAGCCTTGGCCCCGCCGGCCGCGCGATTGCGCGGTCGGCGGGGCCGACGGCTTGGGTCACGGTCACTGCTCGGTGGCCTTCTTCAGAGCGTCGACGACGCCCTGCTGCGAGCCGGTGCCCGCGAAGATTGCCACGATCGCCGTGTTCATTGGGGTGCCGGCCTTAGCGCCAAGCAGCGTGTCGAGCCAGAGGTTGACGGCCGGCGCGCTCTGCGTGGCCTTCGAGATGGCCTGCAGGTTCGGGTCGGTGAGGCCGGCCTCGGCGCCCTTGACGACCGGGATGCCGGCGCCGGTGGCGGCGAAGGCCTTCTGGTTGTCCAGGTTGACGAGGTACTTGAGGAACTCAACAGCCTCCGGCGGCGCGTTCTTGGAGATCGCGTAGCCGTCGCCGCCGCCCATCACGGTGCTGGGGGTAGCCGTGCCGGGCGTGCTCGGGAAGGGGAACCAACCGAGGAAGCTCGGGACCTTCTTGTCGGCGGTGAGACCCTGGATGACGCCGCTGTTCCAGTGGCCCATGAGCTCCATGGCGGCCTTACCGTTGGCGACCATACCTGCGGAGCTGCCGGCGCCGGTCTGGCCCGGGGTGCCCAGGAATCCGTCCTGGAACGGCTTCAGGTCGAGGAAGGCCTTGAGGTCGTCGCCGGCCTTGATGAAGCACGGGTCGTCGAACTTCTGCTGGGTCGAGGCCGCCTCGACGGCGTCGGCCGAGCAGTCGTGCAACGCGAAGTTGTACCACCAGTGGGCGGCCGGCCAGCTGTCACCGGCACCGACCGCGATCGGGGCGACGCCCGACACGGTCTTGAGCTTGGTGATGGCGGCCTTGAGGTCGTCGAATGTGGTCGGCGGAGCGGTGATGCCGGCCTGCGTGAAGACGTCCTTGTTGTACCAGAAGCCCTCAACGCCGAAGTTGTACGGCAGGCCGTACTGCTTCCCGTCCACCGACCAGATCTTTGCCGCGGCTCCGATGCTGGCGACCTCGGGCTGGACCAGGCTGGTGATGTCCTTCAGATAGCCGCCGTCGACCTGCTCTTGCATCTCGCCGCCGCCCCACGCCTGGAAGATGTCCGGCGGGTCGTTGGTCAGCAGGGCCGCGGGCAGGCGGTTGCGTTGCAGGTCGTTCGTCTCGATCGGCACGACCTCAATCGTCACGGTCGGGTGCAGGGTGTGGAAGTCGTTGGCGATCTTCGCCCACAGGTCCTTGCCAGGGCCGTCGGTGTTGAAGTTGTGCCACCAGGTTACGGTCACTGGGTTCTTGTAGAGGTCGCCTCCGGACGGAGTCTCGCTCTTGCTGCATGCAGTCGTGGCTAGCAGGGATGTCGTCGCGAGCAGCGCCAGGACGGCGCGAATACGGCGCGATTTCGCCATCGGTCGTCTCCCTCAGTCGTCGGTGAGGTACCGGACGACGGGAGTTTTGCAGCCCCGTTCCCGTCTGTCAATCGTTCTCGATAACGGTTTCGCCATCGTTACCGAGTGCCTCTATGATCTGTGGCGTGGAGTTCGTGCAACGCGTGAAGATGTCCGACGTCGCTCGCACCGCGGGAGTGTCGGTGGCCACCGTGTCGAAGGTCGTCAACGGGCGATGGGGTGTCTCGCAGGCGACCGTGGACCGGGTCCAGCAGGTCATCGATCAGCTCGGCTATGAAGCGAGCCTCGGCGCCCAGAGCCTCCGCAGTCACCGCACGAACGTACTGGGAATCCTGGTGGCCGAGTTCGAGCCGTTCTCGACCGAGCTGCTCAAGGGAGCGTCGCGAGCCGTCGCGGACACCAACTATGAGTTGCTGGCCTACTCCGGCGGGGCTCGCGGGGCGGACGTTGGTTGGGAGCGGCGATCCCTGTCGCGACTGTCCGGCACGCTGATCGATGGCGCGGTCATCGTCACGCCGACAGTCCTGGACACCAAGCCCGGTATACACGTGGTCGCGGTCGACCCACACACGGGACCGTCGGGTCTACCGACCGTCGACTCCGACAACCTCGCCGGCGCGGTGCTGGCGACGAACCACCTGCTCGGGCTCGGACATCGGCGCATCGGCTTTCTCGGCGGCCGCCAGGATCTCGAATCGGCGCGGCTGCGTGAGGCCGGCTTCCGTCGGGCCATGGCTGACGCCGGTCTCGCCGTCGACGAGGCACTCGTACGCGTGGGTGGCTACCGGCCCGAGACCGCCGAGGGCCCGGCCCGCGAGTTGCTCAAACACACCGACCGGCCGACCGCGATGTTCGCGGCCAACGACCTGTCCGCGATCGCCACGATCGACGTCGCGCGCGCCCTCGGGCTCACGGTGCCCGATGATCTGTCCGTGATCGGGTTCGACAATGTGCCTGAGTCCGCGCTCGCCTCTCCACCCCTCACCACGATCAACCAGCCATTGCAACGCATGGGCGCGGAGGCGCTGCGGCTACTGGTGGACCTCATCGAAGGCGTCGAACGCGACACGCACATCCGACTGCCGACGAATCTGGTCGAGCGCGGGTCCTGCCGGGCAATCTGAGGAACCTCGATGATCGCCCACCTGACACTCCCACTTCGCGCGAGATGACGGCGCGGCGAGATGGGCGAACGCCTTGAGGTTCTCCAACGATTCGCCGCGGACACAGGGCAGGCGTGGCGCGGGTCACAATGCCGATAGGATGCCTTGCACGGCAACGGTTGCGGGCGCGCCACATCGACGAATCCCTACTTCGATCATGACCTACGCTATGTGCAACTTGCGGCGATCGAACAACGACCGTTGGCCCTTGATCGGCGGGTCCGGGCCTAGGATCAGATGGTTTCGAGGGTGGCCCGTCGCCGCGCCTCGCGCTCGAACCAGGCGAGCATGGCGAGGCCGATTCCTATGTAGAGCGCACCGAGCCCGGCCTCGATGAACAGATCCGGCCGGATGGAGGCCAGGCTCGCGCCGGCTGCGACCTCTCGCGCGGCGGCGATGCCGTGGGTCAGCGGTAGCCACCCGGCGAACGAGGCCATCCACGACGGCAGCGCATCCAGGGGCACGTTGACGCCAGCGAAGATCATGAGTATCCCGAACACCACGTTCGCCAGCACGGCGGTCTCCCGCACCCGCAGTGCCAGCGCCGCAGTGACGAGGCCCAGTCCGGTGCAGGAGAACGTCGCGACCGCGACCACGACCGCCAGCGGTGCCAGCGAGGTCAGCGGCAGGCGCACCCGCAGCAGGAGCGCCCCTGCCACAAGGGCGACCGCGGAGACGCCGAACCCGTTGACGATGACGGGCAGGGCCCGGCCGAGGAAGAGCGGGATCCGGTGGGCCGGCGACGCGAGCAGCAGCGGCAAGGTGCCCTGCTGGCGCTCGCCGCCGATGGTGTTGCCCATCGCGAACAGGCACGGGATCGATGCGTAGAGCACCGCATTACCGATCAAGAAGTACGAGTCGCTACCAACGCCGGCCGCGCGCCCGACATATGCGAAGAACAGGATCTGGAAGATGGGGCCGAGGATGAAGGTCGGAATCAGGATCCACGGCGTGAGCCAGGTGAAAAGCGCTCGGTAGCTGGTGAGACCGCCGATGAGGAAGATCCGAAGCGAGCTCATGACAGCGCCAGGGTCGCGCGCCGGCGGGCCGAGTTGAGCATGTGCCGCGAGACGAACATCCCGATGAAGCCGTACGCCGCGCCGAGCGTCACACAGAGCAGCAGGTCGACCAGGACGCTCCGACCCTCGGCGGCGCCCCGGATCGCGGACATCCCCCAGGTGGGCGCGAGCAGCCACGAGATCGGGCGCACCCAGGCCGGAAGCAGGTCCAACGGGACGAGGAAGCCGCAGATCAGCCAGACCGGAATCTCCAACGCCGAGCCGACCGCCCACGCCGACCGATACCGCACGGTGGCGATGGCGAGCAGGAACCCCAGCATGCCAATCCCCACGACCGCGACCAGGGTGGACAACACGAACACGACCGGATCCGCCACCGCGATCTCGATCCCGAAAACGAACCGTCCCCATAGGAGGGTCGCCGCCATGCTGTACGCGCCCACTGTGGCCATCGACAGCGTCACCGGGAATATGAGAAGCGGGAAGGACCTGGGCGCGGCGACGAGGAGCTCCAGTGTTCCCTGGCGCCGCTCCTGCTGCAGGGTGAACGATGCGGAGGTGCTGGTGGCCGACCAGATCCCCATCACGCTCGCGCCGACCGCGGCCGAGAGCAATGCGGATCCCTCGGCGCCGCTCGCCCGGTACATCAGGAAGACGGTGGTGGCGAAGAACAGCGGCCACAGCAACCCGAGCAGGCCGTCGAAGGCGGACCGGCTTCGAATCTTGAGCTGCAGCCACCAGGTGACCAGCACGAGCCGGATCGTGCTCACGGCGTGCCGACGAGTTCGATATAAGCGTCCTCGAGCGTCGGCTCGCGGGTCACCACCCGGCCCACCCGGGCATCATCGAGGCTGGCGAGGACCGCCTGGGTGACCTCTGCGCCGGGCTCGGCGTGCACCAACAGGACCTGCGCCTGTCCACGCTCCTCGACGGCGACCGCACGCACACCCGGCAGAACCTGGATGCGGGCCACGACGCCGGCCATGACGCCGAAGACCTCGACCTCCAACACGGCTCCGCTGCTGACCCCTTGCTTGAGGTCGCTCGGCGTGCCCGTGGAGACGATCCGTCCGTCGGCGATGACGGCGATGCGGTCGCAGAGCTCGTCCGCCTCGAACATGTAGTGGGTGGTCAGCAGCACCGTCGTGCCCTGCTCGACGAGCGTCTTCACGGTGGCGCGAAGCTCCCGCGCACCCACCGGGTCGATGCCGATGCTCGGCTCATCCAGGAACAGCACCTCCGGCCGGTGCAACAGACCCCGGGCGATGTGCAGCCGCTGCCGCATGCCTCGCGAATAGCCCTCCACCCGCTCCTGCTCCCGCCCGGACAGGCCGACAAGCTCCAGCAGCTCGTGGATTCGGGCCTTCTGCTCTCGCGGCGGTACGGCGTAAAGCTCCGCAAAGTACCGCAAGTTGTCCAGGCCGGAGAGTCGATCGTAGAGACCCCGGTCGCCACCGAAGACGTAGCCGACCCGTCGACGAACCTCGCGCGCCTGGCCGACCACGTCGTAGCCCAGGACGCTGGCGTGTCCACTCGTCGGGAGCAGCAGGGTGATCAGCATCTTGATGGTCGTCGTCTTGCCCGCGCCATTTGGACCTAACAGCCCGAAGAGTTCACCGCGCTCCACGGAAAACTCAATGCCGCGTACCGCCTGAACCTCCCGCACGCTGCGGCGTAGTACACCCTTGGCGGACCGGAATGTACGAGTCAGATCCTTCACTTCGATGACCGCCACCGCGTCCCCCTACCCGCTCATACGTCGCAGCGATCATACGGTTCATGAGATGGTGCCAGCCATGCGGTTTGTCTTCGCCCCGCCCGCCGAGAGCACGGCCGGCCTGCTCTCGCTGCCGTGGCGGGAGCCCATCGAAGACTGGACCGAGGAGCGACTGGTAGAGATCCGGCAGCGAGGGATATCGCGGCACGTGGTCCGCTTCGTCGCCGAGGGCGGTCAGATCTTCGCGCTGAAGGAGTTGGACGAACGGCTGGCACGCAAGGAGTACCACCTCCTGCGGCGGCTCGCCGACGTCGGCATCCCCGCCGTCGAGGCGCTGGGCGTGGTGGTCGATCGACCGGCCGACCTCGACGCCGTCCTCGTGACCCGATTTCTCGACCACTCCGTCTCCTACCGGGCGCTCTTTGCCGGAGGCAATCAACGTGGCAAGGGCGCTAGCCCCCGGGGCGGGCTGCCGACCGACAAATTGCTCGATGCGATGGTGGAGTTGCTGGCCCGGCTGCACTTGTCAGGATTCATGTGGGGGGACTGTTCGCTGTCGAACACGCTGTTCCTGCTCGATGCCGGAGCGCTGGCCGCGCACCTCGTCGACGCCGAGACGTCCGAAATGCACGACAGTCTTTCTGACGGGAAGCGTCTGTACGATGTGGACCTCGCCTTCGAGCGGGTCGGCGGTGAACTCTTCGACCTGCAGGCTGGTGGTCTGCTCCCGTCGAACTTGGACCCTGTCGAGATCGCGGAGGAGATTCCCCGCCGGTACGAGGCTCTGTGGTCCGAGCTCACCCGGGAAGACACGCTGCTGCCATCCGAGCAGCGCTACCGCATCGCCGAGCGGCTGCAGCGCCTCAACGACCTCGGCTTCGACGTTGACGAGATGGAGCTCATCGAGGCGGGCGAGGGCAACCGGCTTCGACTGCGCACCCGGGTCGCGGAGTCGGGCCATCACCGCCGACTCCTGTTTACCCGTACTGGATTGCAGGCACAGGAGAATCAGGCCCGCCGCCTGCTGAACGACATGGCGAGCTACCGCTGCTACCTGGAACAGGTCGGCGGTGGCCCGGTCGGCGAGGCGGTCGCCGCCAACAAGTGGATCGCCGAGGTGTACGGCCCGGTGGTGGACGCCATCCCGCCCGCGCTGCGTGATCGCCTGGACGAGGTGGAGGTCTTCCACGAGATCCTGGAGCACCGCTGGTTCCTCTCCGAGGCCGCCGGTCGTGACATCGGCACCACGGCCGCGCGCGACGACTACTTCGACCAGGTGCTCCCGACGGTGCCGGACGATCTCACCATCACTGCGCCACCCGAGCGCCGATCCTGGGGGGGCCCGGGCGGGGGGGGGGGGGGGGGGGGGGGGGGGGGGGGGGGGGGGGGGGGGGGGGGGGGGGGGGGGGCGGGGGGG
>JAXIPB010000140.1:0-12022 GCA_045403155.1 Micromonosporaceae bacterium | reverse complement strand
CGGCCTGTACGTCGTTGGATAGTGTCGGCATCCAGGCCAGGCCCCGCTCGGCGAGCATGGCCCCCGTGACGACCAGCTTCACCTTCGGATGGGCCTCGGCGGCGCTGATGTCCACGCTCAGAATCCGCCCATGCGCGATGGGCGCCCGCAGGATGGCCAGATGCAACATGCCCGGCAGCTGAAGATCGTCGATAAAGCGACCCTTGCCACGGATGAAGCGGGGGTCCTCCTTCCGCAGCATCCGGCCGTGGCCGACGGGCGCGAGGTCGTTGTCGATGAGGCTCATGGCCGGCGTGCCTCCTCGGCGGCGGCCCACTGAACCGAGCGCACGATCGCGGCGTAGCCGGTGCATCGGCAGACCTGACCGGAGATCGCCTCCCGAATCTCCTGCTCCGATGGGTTCGGATTCCGGTCGAGCAGCGCCCGCGTCGTCATCAGCATTCCCGGCGTACAGAATCCGCATTGGAGTCCGTGGCACTGCATGAAGGCATGCTGGATCGGATCAAGTTCGCCGAACTGCTCCAGCCCTTCAACGGTGTGCACCTCGTGGCCCCCGGCCATCGCGGCCAGCACTGTGCACGACTTGACCGGTTCACCATCGAGCCAGACGGCGCAGGCGCCGCAGTTGCTCGTGTCGCACCCCCAGTGGGTGCCTGTCAGTCCCAGGTGATCGCGCAGGAAGTGCACGAGCAGCAACCTGGCCTCGACGTCGCGGGTGACCTGCTCGCCATTGACCGTCATCGTGACCTGCATAGGCCTACCGCTCCTCGACGTCGATGCGGGCGACCGCCCGGCGTAGCGCACGCCGGGTCAGCTCGGCCGCGAGGTGCCTCTTGTATTCGGCGCTTCCGCGCTGGTCCGTAACCGGCGTACTGCACTCCGCGGCGATGGCGCCCGCCGCTATGTAGAGGTCTTCCGATGGCGGCCGACCATGGAGGGCCTGGGAGATCGCGGGGATCCCGGTCGTATTCGGACCGACCGCCGCCAACCCGACCCGCGCATCGGTAATCACGCCACCGTCGACCCAGACGGCGACTCCGCAGGAGACCACGGGCCAGTCGCCGGCCCGACGCCCGACCTTTTCGTAGGCGCTCGACCCGTGTGGGCGCACCGGAAAGCGCACCTCGACGAGCATCTCGGCGTCGCCGACCGCCGTCTCGTACGGGCCGCGATAGAACTCGGCCATAGTCACCACCCGCTCGCCGGCGAGGCCGCGGATCACGCAGCTCGCGTCGACGGCCGCGCATACGGCGGAGAGGTCCTCAGATGGGTCGGCCTGGCAGAGTGCTCCGCCGATCGTGCCGCGGTTTCGCACGAGCGGGTCGGCGATGACGCGTTCGGCATCGTGGAAGATCGGGAAAGACTTGAGCAGGTCCGCGCTCTCGAGAAGCTCCCGGTGGCGGGTCATCGCCCCGATCCGGATCCGCGTCGGCTCGACCTTGATGTACCCGAGCTCGCCGTGCAGGTCGTTGATGTCGATGAGGTACTCGAAGTGCGCGAGTCGCAGCTTCATCATCGGCAGCAGGCTGTGCCCGCCGGCGACGAGCCGGGCGGTGGCGCCGAGCCTGGCCAGCAGTCCGATCGCATGTTCGACGCTGGTCGCGCGTTCGTAGTCAAACGGTGCGGGGACCTGCATGGTCGAAGCCTCACTCGCTGTCGGCTCGCGGCCCCTCAGCCATTGGGTGCCACAGCCATTGGGCTCCCCGGGCGGGGGCGCTGTCAACGGCCGACTTAGCCATCCCTTGATTTGGTTCATTCCGGGCACAAGCCGCGGCCGGGCAGCCCGCCAGAGGCGTAACGTAAGCAATAGCTTAATCACCTGTTGCGGGTTGGTGATCGAGGGAGCAGTATGGCCGCGCACCACCCGGCGACGGTGCCGCCGGATGTTGTCCGAGGAGAGGGCGTCGGTCATGGCGGTCGAATCGAGCGGGCACAGCAAAGGCAACCCGCGATTTTACGAGCTCATCGAGAACGCACCGAAGACCGGCAAGAGTCCCACGGTGTGGGCGTTTCCGCAGCTGATCGAGTACCTCAAGGTGGCCGCCCAGCCCGTACAGGGCCCGTGGCCGCCGCACCAGCAGCCCAGGCCCGATCCCGCAGCGGAGTCCATGCCGGTCGCTGTCGCCGATCCCGCCGCCGTGCGCCCTGACCCCGAGCGCGACAGCTGACCAGGGAGGCCAACGTGTATCCGTCCCGGTTCCGCTACGAGGCACCGCGATCGATTGACGAGGCGGTCGCCCTGCTGCAGCAAGGAGACGGCGAGGCGAAGGTCCTCGCCGGCGGGCAGAGCCTGGTCCCGCTGCTGAAGCTTCGTTTCGCCGCGCCGGAGGTGGTCGTCGACATCAACGGTCTGCCGGGTCTGGACTACCACCGCGTCGATCCGGACGGCACGATACGGGTCGGCGCGCTCTGCCGGCACGCCGATCTCGAGCGCTCGACAATCCTCGCGACGCGGCAACCGACCATGGCTGCGGCGGCCCGGGTGATCGCCGACCCGATCGTGCGTAACCGTGGCACGCTGGTCGGCTCGCTGTGCCACGCCGACCCACAGGGCGACTGGGCGTCGGTGGTCACCGCACTCGGCGGCTACGTGACCGCGCAGGGGTCCAAGGGTCGGCGCAAGATCCCGATCGGCCAGTTCGTGACCGGCCCGTTCCAGAACTCCCTTGCCTACGACGAGGTCGCCGTCGAGGCCGTGATTCCGGCCCCCAAAGGGACGGTCGCTGGCGGGTATCTGAAGTTGGAGCGCCGCGTCGGCGACTTCGCGACCGCGGGCGCGGCAGTCGCGCTCGAGATGTCGGGCGCGGTCGTCACGCGGGCCGGGATCGCGTTGACCGGCGTGGGTGGCTCGACGATCGACGCGACCGACGCCGCGCAGGCACTCATGGGCGGCCCGCTCACCGCCGACAGCATCGGTCGCGCCGCCGATCTGGCGGCGCAGGCTGCCCAGCCGAGGACCGACCATCGGGGAAGCGCGGACTACAAGCGGCACATCGTGCGCACCTTCGTTGAGCGCATCCTGACCCGCGTCGCACAGCCAACTACAGAGGGCGGCCTGACATGAGCAGCTTGTTCGAGGAGATCCGTGAGCCGGCGGCGGGCGACGTACCGGTGCGGCGGGTGAGCATCACGGTGAACGGCGAGAAGCGGACCGCTGACGTCGAGCCGCGGCTGCTGCTCGCCCACCTGCTGCGTCAGGGCTTGGGGCTGACCGGCACACATACCGGATGCGACACATCCAACTGCGGCGCGTGTACGGTGCTGTTCGACGGAAAGGCGATCAAGAGCTGCACCATGCTCGCGGTGCAGGCCGACGGCCACGAGGTCACCACAGTAGAGGGTCTGGCCGGACCGAGCGAACTGCATCCGATCCAGGAGGGGTTCAAGGACGAGCACGGATTGCAGTGCGGTTTCTGCACCCCCGGAATGATGCTCGCCGCCAAGGCCCTGCTGGACGAGAACCCCGACCCGACCGAGGACGAGGTTCGGTGGGCGCTTTCGGGCAATCTCTGCCGCTGCACCGGCTATCAGAACATCGTGAAGTCCGTGCTGTGGGCCGCCAAGAAGATGCAGTCACAGTCAGCGAGCTGAGCTTGCGCGGGCACCGTGGAGCATCGCAGCGAGCGCAGCGAACGAGGAGCGGACCGGCCGCGCTAGGAGAATTGACGGGAGCATCATCGTGACGCAGGCACTGGACGAGATCAAGATCGGCGGGCTGGGCGCGCGCCGCAAGCGCGTCGAGGACAACCGGTTTATCCGCGGCCGGGGCAACTACGTCGACGACATCGTGCTGCCGGGCATGCTGCACATGGAGATTCTGCGCAGCCCGCTGGCCCACGCGCGAATCAGGTCGATCGACACCAGTAAGGCCTGGGAGATTCCCGGCGTTCGGCTCGTGCTCACCGGCGAGATGATGGCGACCCGCAACCTCGCCTGGATGCCGACGCTGTCGTACGACACCCAAGCGGTGCTGGCCATGGACAAGGTGCGCTTCCAGGGCCAGGAAGTCGCCTGCGTGATCGCCGACGACCCGTACATCGCCAAGGACGGGTGCGAGGCAATCGTCGTCGACTACGAAGCGCTGCCGGCGATCGTCAACCCCACCCAGGCGATGGCCGAGGGTGCGCCGTTGATTCGTGATGACAAGGAGAACCAGCACGACAACGTGATCTATGACTGGGAGGTCGGCGACAGGGAGGCGACTAACCGCGCCTTCGCTGAGGCCGACGTGGTGTCCAAACTCGACCTGCACTACCCGCGCTCGCACCCTTCGCCGATCGAATGCTGCGGTTCGATCGCCGACTTCAACCGCGCGACGCAGAAGCTCACCGTCTACCTGACGTCACAGGCCCCGCACCTCCACCGCGCTGCCATCGCGTTGGTCTCCGAGCTGCCCGAGCACATGATCCGGATCGTCTCCCCAGACCTTGGCGGCGGCTTCGGCAACAAGGTGCCCGTATATCCCGGGTATGTCGTATCGATCCTCGCATCCATCCTGACCGAGCGACCGGTGAAGTGGATCGAGGACAAGACGGGCAACCTGATCTCCACCGGGTTCGCCCGCGACATCTATCTGCGCGGGGAGATGGCACTCCGCAAGGATGGCAAGATCCTCGGGATGCGGATGCACGCCGACGCCGACCATGGGGCGTTCTTCTCCGACGCCCAACCGAGCAAGTTCAAGATCGGGCTGCTGCACTCGACCTTTGCCTGCTACGACGTCCCCGCCGCCCATCTGACCGCCCGCGGCGTGTACACCAACAAGGCGCCCGGCGGCGTCGCGTACCGCTGCTCATTCCGGGTCACCGAAGCGATGTTCTTCCAGGAACGTATGGTGCAGGCCGCCGCCGATGACCTGGGCATGGACCAGGCCGACTTCAGGCGCCGGAACTTCGTCCGCGACGACGACTTCCCGCACCGCACCCCGTTTGGTTTCCTCACCGACTCCGGCCAGTACGGCAAGTGCCTCGACGTCGGCCTTCAAGCCATCGGATACGCCGACTTCCTGAGGCAGAAGGAAGAAGCGAAGACGCAAGGTCGCCTGCTCGGCATCGGCATCTCCGCGATGACCGAGCCGCTGGGCGCGGGCAACAGCCGCGAGTATGACATCCTCGGCGTCAAGATGTTCGACTCCGCCGAACTGCGGGTGCACCTGACCGGCAAGGCGATCCTGCGTACCGGTGCCAAGGCCCAGGGCCAGGGCCACGAGACGACCTGGGCGCAGATCGTGGCGCACGAGCTGGGCATCCCCGCGGAGGACATCGTCGTCGAGGAGGGCGACACCGACACCGCGCCGTATGGGATGGGCACCTACGCCTCGCGCAGCACTCCGGTGGCCGGCGCGGCCGTCGCGATGGTGGCTCGCAAGGTGCGCGCCAAGGCCCGCAAGCTCGCCGCGCACCTGCTCGAGGTCTCCGAGGAGGACATCGACTGGGAGCTCGGCCGGTTCTACGTCCGCAGCTCACCCGAGCGTGGCGTCAGCATCCAGGAGTGCGCCATGGCCGCGTACAGCAACATGCCCGACGGCATGGAGCCCGGCCTGGAGAACGTCGCCTACTACGATCCGCCCAACCTCACCTGGCCGTTCGGCTGCTACATCGCGACCGTCGAGGTCGATCCGCAGACCGGCGTCTGGGACGTGCTCAACATGGTCGCGGTCGACGATTGCGGCGTCCGCATCAACCCGATGATCGTCGAGGGACAGATCATGGGCGGCCTCACCGAGGCGTATGCGATGTCGAGCATGCAGTTCATCACGTTCGACGCCCAGGGCAACTGTGTGGGATCCAACTACATGGACTACCTGCTGCCCACCGCCTGGGAGGTCCCGGGCTACGAGCTGCACGAGGTGGTAACGCCGTCGCCGCACCACCCGATCGGAGCCAAGGGTGTCGGCGAGTGTGCCACGGTCGGCGGTCCCGCCGCGTTCGTCAACGCCGTGATGGACGCGATCAAGGACACCGGCGTACGCAACATCGACATGCCATTGTTGCCCGACCGGGTATACGAAGCCCTTACCCAGCGCCATGACGTATCCGGAGCACCGCCGGTCAAGACGGACGACTAGGAGGCCAGATGCTGATCAAGAGCGACTTCGAGGTCGCCCAGCCGGTCGACAAGGTCTGGCGGTTCTTCGACGACATCCCGCAGGTCGCCGCCTGCCTTCCCGGCACCGAGCTAACTCAGGACCTCGGGGACAACAGGTACGCGGGCACGGTTGCGATCCGGATGGGACCGGTCAAGTTGCAGTTTGCCGGGACCGCCCACATCACGGAACGCGACGACCAAGCAAAGCGCATCGTGGTCGACGCCACCGGAGCCGACGAGAAGGGCCGGGGTCAGGCCGCCATGCAGGGCACGGCGAGTCTGGTTCCGGCGCGCGACGGTACGAGGGTCGATGTGGCCCTGGACCTCCAGCTCTCCGGAGCGGCGGCCCAATATGGGCGCGGCATGATCAGCGATGTGACCGAGATCCTGATGCGCGATTTTGCCGGCAGGATGCAGGACCGCATCGGTGCCATCGAGCGGGGTGTGTCGCCGGACCGGGTGTCGTCCACCCGAGCGGCGGGCGGCCTCGGCATTGCGCTGCGCGCGATGTGGCTGGCGCTCGGCCGGGTGTGGCGACGCTTCTTCCTGCCTTACCAACCCAACGCGACCTGAGGAGGGCCACTGATGACACTGTGGTGGATCGGCAACGCGATCCTTTTGTTGGTCGTGGTCCCGGTTCTCGTCGCACTGCTCAACCGCGTCCTCGCGGCGCTGGAGCGGATACGCGCGGCCGTCGATGACATCCTGAACGGTGGCGTCGCGCTGACCGGCGAACTGGACGACGTCCCGGAGATGCTGGCCATCACCGACGCCACCGTCCACGATGTCTCCGTCGGCGCGGTCCGCTACGCGGGCTCCGTCGCGAAGCTCCTGGGCTGACCAGCTGAGCCGAGTTGTGTTGCTCAACTCGCAAGCTCGTTAGGAGTTGTGTTGTTCAACTCGCAAGCTCGTTAGGAGTTGTGTTGTTCAACTCGCAAGCTCGTTGAAGTAGAGAGGAACATGTCATGCCGGCAGTCGCCTGGGTGACCCTGGCCATCACCACGCTCATCATCGCCGCCGCGGCGCTGGGTCTGCTGCGAGTCATCTTCCATCTCAAGGCCGCCCGGCAAACGCTCGGCACCGTCATCGTGGGCGTGCCGGTCGTCGCCCACCCGACCCGGACCGTGCCGCAGGTCCTGCCCTCGGTCAACGCCAACCTGAAGCCCGTCCGGGACTTCTGCGAATCTATCTAGCAAGGAGCCCGACGATGTACGAGTTCCAATGCGGAAGCCCGGTCTGCAAGACGCATTTCACCGCGCCGACGGAGGACGAACTGATGGGCGAGGTTGCCAAGCACGTGGCGGTCAAGCATCGCATCGCGGCACCGAGCAAGTCGCTGGTGCAATTCCTCAAGGACAACACCATCCGCGAAATCGCAACCGGAAAGTCGGGGTGAACCGATGAGCGCATACGCGGCCGCGGACGAGAGCATCACCGGCTGGGTCGTGGGCTACGTCATCACCATCGTCGTCGTCCTGGTGGTCGTCGCCCTCGTCGTACCGATTCTGGTGCTGGCGTACTCAATCGGCAACGAGGCGAAGATGATCAGCGACTCTCTGACGGAGTCGGTGCACAACACCGCAGCTCTGAAGCAGCTGAACACGACGATCGATCATGCCGAGGTCATCGTCGCGGGGCTCAACCGCGGACGCACCCGGCTAGGAGGCTGACCATGGTTCGCACCTCGGCGTTGGCGCTGAGTCCGACCCCGGACGACATGTGGCGGGGGGCGATCATCGGCGGGTTCGTCATCGTAGCCGCGGTCGCCCTACTGCTCACGATCCTCGTCATCTTCGTGCACCGGTTGCACAAGCGCGTCGTCATGGTCCGCGACACGCTGCGCGCCGCCGCCGCCAACACCGCCGACACCGCCCTGATCGAGGAGACCGCCAAGCGCGTGGACGCCGTTCTGGCCGAGGGCCTCCAACATCATCTGTTCCTAGGCCGCGTACTCGGGAAAGTAAGGTCGTAAGCGCCATGGTCACGATGTCGGTATTAGTCATCGTCCTGCTGATCGCGGGGCTGGCGTTCTATCTGTTCGTCGTGGGTGGCCAGCTGAAGCGGATCGCCACCAACCTCGAGGAGTGCGCGACGCTCGTGCGCACGATCGTCGGGCACGCCCGAGCGATCGAGCCCGGCGTCGAACACATCAACCGCACGGGCGGCGTCGTGGCCGGTGCGCTCCCCCTGCTCTATGGCATGGCCGAGGGCATCGTCACGGGTGTGACGCCGAAGGCCGCCCAGCCGACCGAGCCCGGTCCCGCCCGACCCGCTTCCGGCCGGCGCCGGTCGCGGCTCCACGAAGGGGTTGGCTACGTGGCCAGCGGCGCGCAGACCGGCGGCACGGCAGACCACTGACAGGCTTGGCCGCGCGCGGTTTGGCTACGTGGCAGCCAGGCGGCTCGTATCGATCGAGCCATCGATGATGCCCCGCGCGAGGTCGCTCAGACGTTGGTTGTGTTGCCGGGCATGGGATCGGAGCGCGCTGAACGCCTCCGGCATGCCGATGTGCAGTCGTTCGGCGAGAACGCCCTTGGCCTGTTCGACGAGGACCCGGCTGTTCAATGCCCCCTGCAGCTGTTCGGCCAGCAACTGGTGGTGTTCGATGGCACGGTGCTGGAGCAGGCCGATGGTGGCCACGTCGGCGAGGGCCTGACCCGTGCGGGCATCGTGGTCGGGCAGCGGGCCGACGAAGCTACAGAAGAGATTGAGAACGCCGATGATCTCCGAGCGAAGTCTGAGCGGAAGAGCGTGAACCGACAGGAAACCAGCCGCGGCGGCCTGCCGAGCGAATCGCGGCCATCGCGGGTCCGGCTCACGTAGATCCGTGTCCGTCGTGGCCTCCGCGGTCGAGTAGCAGGCCATGCACGGTCCCTCGTCGGTCTCAAGCTCAAAGAGCTCGAGCAGGCGGCTCTGCTCGGAGGATGATGCCATGAGGCGCAACTGCCCGCGCTGGTCGGCGAGCATGAGCCCCGCCGCCTGCACCTCGAGCAGGTTCACACAGCGATTGGCCAGCACGTGAAGGAAGTCAACGACATCGAAGTCGGCTACCAAAGTGTCGGCAAGCTCAACGAAGGTCTGCGCGAGGCGCTGCTCGCGAAGCATGCTCACCACCTTCTCCGTTGGGTGCGTCAGTCGGTCAACGGGTCAAAGCGTAGGCGCCGATTGACCACGTCGACGGCGACCTCATCTAGGGGCCGATCCTCAGCGTAAGCGTGGGCGCGGAGCCGATCAAAGGCGGCTTCGATCGAACCTCCGAGCTGCGCCATCACCATGCCGGTCGCCTGGTGGACCGCGGCGTGGTGGTCGAACGCCGAAGACGGCCAGTCGGCGCCGTTGGTGTGATCCTCCGCGAGCAGCAGGAGTGTCACGGTGTCGGCGAAGACCAGGGCGTCGCCCAGTTCATCCTCATCGAGTCGACCGGGACGATCCCGATAGAGATCCAGTACGCCGATCCGAATGGCCCCCAGCTGCAGCGGGAAGGCGAAGAGCGCCCCCACCCCCGCGGCCTCCGCGCCCTCCGTGAAAGCCGGCCAGCGCAGGCGTTGCTCTCGGCCGGACACGTCGGGAACCAGCACCGGCCTCCCGGCGGCGAACGCGTCCATGCATGGCCCCTCGCCAAGCTCGAACTGAAGCGCTTCGATCCGGGCGCTCTTCTCGTCGCTGACATAGCGGGTCTCCGAAGCCGGAAGCGTGCTCATCACCGCCAGCCCTGCCCCGCCGATGCTCGGCAAATGGGCCACGCAGGCGGCACAGAGCCGGTCCAGGCCTTGACCATGCTCGGCGAGGAGGGCCAGGACCCGTGCCCGCCGATCTGCAGCCTGCATCGTGGCCTCATGTACCGATTCGGTTCGGTTGCCCAGTCATCACACCTCGACTCGTCGGGTTCATGCACCCGGGGTGGGCGTCCGTGCCACCGGGGTCCTGGGCAACCCGATAAGCCTACTCCGGGCGCTGCCGACTCAGCCCGAGCCATTCGGCCGTTGCGAGGCGATCGCCACCTCAAGCCGAAGCGTCGTTCCCTCGAGCCCGCTCGTCAGACTCAATTCGTCAACCATGTGCCTCGCCGTCCACAAGCCCCGACCCCCGGATGAGTTCGCCGGCGGCAGGCTCTCGGGTATCTCCCTCGAAATGCCGGGCCCATTGTCAGTTACATGCGCAATCAGCCGACCCGCGTCGGTGCTCAATAGGACGAGAACACCCCAGCCGCCCCCGTGAACAATGGCATTCGTAAGGCCTTCGTTGACTGCGAAAACGAACATTTGTGCCCGATCGTCGTCCAAACCAGCCCTTACGCAGGAGATGTAGCAGTCTGAACGAATCCGGTGCAGGTCTGGCGCCTCGAAGTGCTCCACAAGCAGGACATCGCCGCTCCCAGGCGCAATACCCCAGCCCGTCATCGCTGCTCCGCCCACCCGGCGACAATCGATGTGATCGCCGGGGTCCGGGGCGACAACAGTTCGACAATAGTCGTTTCCGGCGTTACGGCAAATATGTCGAACCATAGGGAAAGGTCGTACGGGACTTTCGCGAGAGGAAGGCGCGCTCAGGCGGGTCAGATCGAATTCTCGCGACGCTTTCTATGGCGAAGCGCGCGTCCCCACGGCGGGGAATTGTGGTGATCCGTCGATGGTCGATTTTGGGCCGGGTGCGGATCGATTCCACCACTGGGCCAATCCGACGGCCGCGAGAATCAGAACCGCACCGGCGAGCGCGAACCATACGGTTATCTCCATGTTCCGTCGCTGCAAGGTCATCGACTTCGGCAGATCCAGCAAGACCTCGCTGAGCGCCTCGGCATCCTCGGCCTGGAAGTATTCGCCGCCGGTCAGGTCGGCTACCTGGGTCAACGTCTCCTCGTCGATCTGCTGGTATCGGCCGCGACCACCCCCACCGAAGCCCCCGCCGCCCCGTCCATCCGGTCGAAACGCGGCGTCTCCACTGATCTGGTCGCGCGTGCAGACCATTTGAGACGGCTCGGTGGTGCCGAAGCCGATCGTGTAGACGCGCAGGCGGCGGGCCGCCGCCGCGGACGCGGCCGTCACTGGGTCGACGCCCTGAGTGTTACGGCCGTCGGTGAGCACGACGATGGTGTCGGGGTGGTAGTCGCCGCCGGCTGCGTCGCCCTCCACCTCGACCCCGGTGGGCGGCACGTTGGGATTGATCTCGGCGATGGCGTCGATGGAGGCCAGGATGGCCAGGCCGATCGCGGTGCCGCGGGAGGTTCGAAGCGTGTCTATCGCCGATAGCAACTCCTTCGTGTCGGTGGTGGGCTCGACCAGCAGGCCAGCGGTTCCGGCAAACGTGACCAGGCCGATCCGGGATCCCTCTTCCTGTGCCTCGACGAACTCGCGGGCCGCCTTCTGCGCGGCGGTCAGCCGGTTGGGCGCGACGTCGGTGGAGCACATCGAGCCGGACACGTCCATCGCAAGCAGAATCGTGGCGTCGTTCGAGGGCACCAACACCGATGCCTGTGGCCGGGCGGCGCCGGTGCCGAGGATGACCAGGCCAACCGCGAACAGCAGGAGGGGGATGCGTCGTCGCCACAATGACCGTCCCGGCAGGGCGGCCCGGATCAACGTGACGCTCGACAGGCGGACCGCCTCTCGCCGCCGGCGGCGCCGCGTCCACCACCGGAAGCCGAGCAACGACGGAAAGGCCAATAGTGCGATCAACGCCCACGGCCAGCTCAGTGACATCAGAGGATCCGTCCAAACCAGTTGATCATCAGTAGACCGCCGATCGTGAACAGCAGCACCGCGATCCCGACGGCGGCGCCGGTCAGTTCGACCACCTCGTCCGCGGTGGTGATTCTCAGGTCGAGCGATTGGTAGATGGCGCCGAGAGCCTGCGCGTCCTCGGCTCGGTGATACGAGCCGGTCGTCGCCTCAGCCACCTGGATCAGCAGGTCTTCGTTCAGTGACGTCGCGATCTG
>JAXIPB010000285.1:0-16244 GCA_045403155.1 Micromonosporaceae bacterium | reverse complement strand
CTGTCAACGCTTCGCCACGACCCTCACGGGCCGCCACGCATGACTCGGGGCCACCGTGGGGTCGCTAGCCCCTTCGATGTAGAGCTCTCTCATCTCCTTCTTCATGCCGGTTTATCCCGGCGCACTCATGATCGGCGCCTTTTCGCGACGCTGGCGTCATGATCACGAGGATCTTTCGAGTTGTACACGGAGATCACAGTGTGTCGAACGGCGACATCTGGGCGACGGCCGATTCCTCGCCGGTGTGGGCGTTGCGCCGACCGACGCACGACGCTGATGACCGTTCCAAAGGCCGTGTCACTTCATGCGCGCCAAGGTCATCGCAGGTGTCAACCACTTGCCCAATTCGGCCGACTCGGGCCGGGCAAGTGTCGGACAGTTGCGGCGATCAAGCCGCAGGAACACATCGCCACAGGCCAAGATCGCCACGATCATGACCTCACCGTCGCAAAACTGCGCCGATCATGACCTCCAAATCATGATCGGCGCAGAAGGGCGCAGAAGGGCGCTGATCAGCACAAAAGGGCGCAGGGATGGGGATAGGGATGGGGATAGGGATTAGGCGGCGCCGACTTGGAGGAGGGCCTTGAGGAAGATCGTTTGGATCTGTTCGGGGCTCGTGAGGGGGAAGTAGCCGCCGCCGACGATCTCGGCGATGCGCTGCAGACTCGTCGCATCCGGCGGACCAACTCCGATGCCGATGAGCACGACCCGGATCGGCTTGGTGGGATCCGCGAGCTTCTGCAGGTCCTGGCTGAACTGATCGCGGCGAAGAGAGCTGCTGTTGCTGTCTGCGCCGTCCGTGAGCACCACAATGATGTTGGGCCGGGTCTCGTCGTACCCGTCCTTCATGAGTTTGTATGCAGCAAGCAGCGTCGAGTAGAGCTCCGACCGGTTCGTGCCCGATGGGCGCGCCGAGCCGAGCCGCTGGTCGAACTCCGCTCGGCGGGCAGGCGTCAGATCGTCGATCGCGAGCACCTCTTGGTGCTGCGCGGCGAACGCCCACATCCCGACCCGGCTGTCGGTGGTGAAGAGATCGAGCCCGCCCTGGGCCGCGCCCGCCATCACGGCGGCCCGGGTGGCAGCGCCGCTGGCCGTCTGCATCACGGTGCCCATGGAGGAGGTTACGTCGAAGAGCGCCAGGGTCCGAGACGGCGAGTTCGCGGCGCTCCACAGGCCGAGTGCGCGCAGGACCCGCTCCGAATCCTCCACGATAGGACCGTTGACGGGGTCGAGCCGGGTCGCGGTCGATGAGGGGAACCCGGCGTCGGCGCGCCCGTTCGGGCTGCGGAACGCCTTGCGGGCGAGCTGCTCGGACGACGCGCCATTGAGGAGCTCGGCCCGGAACAGCTCGGCAGCGAGGGCGGACTCACGGGGAATACCGGACCTGATGGCGAACGGGTAGTCGAGCTGCGGCGCGGCAGGCTCGAGTTGGACGGCGACCAGCTTGAGCGGGGGGTCAGTGGCGTTGTAGGCGAGTAGGGCCTGCTCGGACACGGGGCCTGCGTTGACCTTCGCCCCGAAGGTACGCAGGAGCTCCGCCGTGCTTGTGGTTTTCACGACGGTCCGCAACGTCTTGACCAGCGCCGGCAGGTCCTCGTCAGTCGTCGCGAGCGCCTCGCCGAGCACCATGGTCACGGCCAGGCTCGCCGTCTCCCGTCGCGGTTCGGCGATGCCCAGCTTCAGCGGTCCGCCCTCGCCAAGCATGGCCTTCACCGCCCCCACCTGGAGCCGCCGAGCTGGCCAGCCGACCAGCTTCGCAGCCGCCTCCGGCATGGCCACGACGACGGGCGAGCTTGCGATGGAGCGGACGTCGGGGGCGAACGCCGCCCGATCGACGACCTGCACTCTGCGCAGCCACGCCGTCGAGTCCGGCAGCCAAACGGTCGGGATGGCGTCCTCGGCGGGCGTCGGCTCCGGCGCGGCGGCCACGTCGATCGCGCTCCCCGCGTACACGGTCAAGCTGCTGGCGACGATCGGCGAGGGGGTGCCCTCGATCGTGAGGTTGATGCACTTTCCACTCACCTGGGGTTTGGCGGATGCCCAGGCTGAACCGATGTCCTCGAGCACGGGTGCGATCTCCGGCGTGGCGACCACCCGCAACGGAACGCCGCCAGAGCAGCCCGAGGCGCTGGCGGAGACGATACTCACCGTGACTGCCGTGAGCCCGACGAGCGCCACGAGCGCACCGACCACGATCGGCATGCGACGCCGCCCGCGACCCGGTGGGCCGAAGGTGCGATGGCGTCCGGACACGTGGCCCCCAGGTTCGCAAACGGTTCTGCGCCAGCGTACGGAACAACGGGCATTTCGCAAACCAGCGTGAGGTTTCGCCGCAGCCGGCCATGCGGCCGCTCGATGCAGTTACCGTCCGTAATTGCGCACGGTCAGATCGTGCCCATCAACAAATCCGGCGGGCACTCAGGAATCGTTCGCGAACCTAGGCCTCCGGTCAGAACCAGGGCCCGGTACGTGAGGACGGCCGCCTCCTCCAGATTGGCGGCTCGCCGGTGTGCCATCTCGACGGTCTCACCGAGCACCGAGCAGCCATGGTGACCGAGGACGACGCAGTTCGTGCCATCCTCCGCAGCGGCGGCGGCGGCGGAGGCGAGTTCGTTACTGCCGGGTGGGTGGAACGGTGTCGTCACGATCCGCCGTAGATAAAAGGCATGATCGGTCGTGATCAGCCGAATCCGCTCGCCAAGGGCGTCGAGAAGCACCGTCATCTGCGGATGCAGGTGGATGATCGCGTTGACGTCGTGCCGCACCCGATAGGTGGCCACGTGCAGAGCCAGTTCGGTGGTGGCATCGACGCGCGGCTCGCTCACGCCAAGGCCAACGACCGTGCCATCCGCTAGCCGAACGCGGGCGAACGAGTCCCGATCCAGCCGATCGAGCCATGTTCCGGCACCGGTGACCCAGAGATCGTCCGATCCGGGCTCCCGAGCAGACATGTTGCCGCCGCTACCGACGACGAAGCCGGCCCTGGTGACGTCTCGGCCGACGCGGGCCAATTCATCGCGCAGGTCGCCCACGTGCATACGGCCCCGGACACACCTTCTGGCATGGGCCTCGCGCGCCGGCCATAGCATGCCGGCGCGCGGGGGCGCGGCCAGGCCCCGGGGGGCCCGCGAGGCCGCGAAATCAGCGAGCCTTCTTGGTGGCGCGCTTGCGAGGTGGCGTGAGGAGGTCGGCGATCGCTTGGATCGCGGACGGCACGAGCCGGTAGTAGGCCCACACACCGCGCTTCTCCCGCTCGAGCAAACCGGACTCGGTCAGGATCCGCAGGTGGTGGCTGACTGTCGGCTGCGACAGACCGATGGGTGCGGTCAGGTCGCAGACGCACGCCTCGCCGTCGGGCGAGGCCTGGATGAGGCTGAGCAGGCGCAGGCGCGCCGGATCGGCGAGTGCCTTGAGGACACCAGCCAGTCGCTCAGCATCGATGCGGTCGTAGACTTCGCCGTTGAGCGGCGAGGCCTGGGGCAGTATTAGTTCGGCCAGCGCAGTTCGCACGTGTACATCCTTCCACCAGGGACCATCGATTCGGCCACATATCCGTAGCTATCGAACCGACAATTCTTGTTGACTGAAGAGTCAGGCATGGAGGTCCAGATCGGTGAGCGTGTACGCCGACCGAAAGTCCAGCCCCGTCGCTCGAACCGCGTCCCCCGCGCCCCGATCGACAATTACCGCAGTTCCCACGACTTCGGCACCTGCCTCACGCAATGCATCGACCGCGGCCAACACGCTACTGCCGGTAGTCGAAGTGTCCTCGACGGCGAGTACCCGACGCCCTGCTACGTCGGGGCCCTCGATCCGCCGCTGGAGACCGTGTGCCTTCCCCTCCTTGCGTACGACAAAGGCGTCCAGCGCCCAGCCGCGCTGGTTCGCCGCGTGCAGCATCGCTGCGGCCACGGGATCTGCGCCTAACGTGAGCCCGCCGACCGCGTCGAAATCCCAATCCTCGACGAGATCGAGCATGACCCTACCGACGAGCGGAGCCCCCGCATGGTGCAGCGTGAGTCGGCGCAGATCGACGTAAAAATCTGCTTCCGCGCCCGACGACAGCACCACCCGACCCTGCACAACGGCGAGATCATAGATGAGTTTACGCAGGTCGTCGCGCTCCGACATGTTGATTAGCCTATCTCCCCGACGCCAGTGCAGGCTGAAGCCTCGCTGTGAATGTCGGCGTTACCCCGATGACCTCACGGCGGCGGCCTCAGTCGCGACCGATGCGACCCCGGGTGTCTCGGGCGACGCGCTGCAACACGCGACGGGGTAGATGGCGGAGTCCGAACGCGGCGACCTTGTACTTCCACGACGGCACGCTGACGACCTTGCCGCGACGTAGGTCGCGCAGGGCGTCGGCGACGAGTTCGTCCGCGTCCAGCCACATCCACTCGGGTGTCTTCGACATGTTGATGCCGGCGCGCTGGTGGAGCTCGGTGCGCACGTAGCCGGGGCAGAGGGCCATGACCCGTACGCCGAAGGGGCGCACGGAGAGCGCGACCGATTCGCTGAAGTTGGTTACCCAGGCCTTCGACGCGGGATAGGTGGACCCCGGCATCGCCGCTCCGAAGCCAGACACCGAGGAGACGTTGATGACCGCGCCGTGCCCCCGTTCGACCATGCCCGGCAGGGCGGCCAGTGTCAGCCGCATGACCGCATGCACGTTGACACTCAGCAGCTCCGTCTCCCGCTCCGGCGACGAGCGCAGGAAGGGGGTGTTGAGGCTCAGGCCCGCGCTGTTGACGAGAACCTCGACGGCTCGATCGGGATCCTCCAGTCGGGCCGAGACCGCCTCGCGGCCGGCGTCGCTCGCGAGATCGGCCGAGAGCACCTCGACCCCAACCCTGTGCGCCGCCCGAAGCTCGTCCGCCGTCCGCTCGAGTCGACCTGCGTCCCTCGCGACGACGACCAGGTCGTACCCCTCCTCGGCCAGGCGGCGGGCGAATGCGGCGCCGATGCCCGAAGTTGCTCCAGTGACCAGAGCGGCGCGTGTGCCCACGGATGCGCCCTACCTCACTACTGGGGAGGTCCGGTCGGCGGCTGCGGCGGGTAGGGCGGCGATCCCGAGTAGGGCGGCTGCGGCGGGTAGGGCGGCTGCGGCGGGTAGGGCGGCGATCCCGGGTAAGGCAGCGAGGTCGGGTCTACCGGGTTGGGGGGCAATGCCGAGTAGCCGCCAGCGGGATCGCCAGGCCATGTCGGCGGCGTCCAGACCTCCTGCTCCTTGCGGAAGAAGTCGTTCGAGGCGGGCAGGGCGAGCAGGATGATGACGGCAAGCAACGCGATGACCACGATGATGGTTGCAACGGTGTTCACCGTGTTCTGCCAGGAAGGAATCGCGTTCGTGATCCGCTCCTGGATGTCCGCGGTCTGCGGATCCGAGCCAAGTCCGGCGAGCGAACTCTGCACGGCGGTGCCGGCCAGACTGCAGCCGTAGCAGAGCACACCGATCCCCGCGAGCACCCAGGTGACGATGCGGGCGGGGTTCTTGCCCCTCCCCACGAGCACGCCGAGGACGACGACGCCGATGGCGAGCAGGGCGGAGACGCTCACGCCGACGATGATGCCGACCGTGGTTGCCGTGGCGATGGTCCGCGCCTCAGGCCGATCCGCGAACTCCTCCCGCACGATGTCCTGAATCGGTCCCAGCGCGAGCAGCGACACCGCGACCGACGCGAGCTGGATGATGCCGCAGAGATAGAGCAGCACGCTGGCCGCGGAAACCGTGGCGGGGCGCGGTTTGGCAATCGGGTTGCCGACCGTGTACGACATGAGCCTCCCTTCCCAGTTCGTCGCGCCCACGCTACCGGCCGGGTTCAGGCGACGCGACCCCGATGCAACCGCCGGCCACGACCGACCCGGCCACGACCGACGGTCGACGCGTCAGGCGTGGCGAGGCGTCACGGTAAGGCTGTGCGCTCGGCGGGGAAGATCGACGACGACCGCGTCGCCGTCGCGGATCCCGCCGCCGAGGAGGGACTTGGCCAGCTGATCCCCGATCGCGGACTGGATGAGCCGGCGCAGCGGCCGCGCGCCGTAAATCGGGTCGTACCCGTGGCTGGCCAGCCAATCCCGGGCTGCCTCGGTCACCTCCAGCGAGAGCCGCCGGTCGGCGATGCGTCGCCGCAGAGCGTCGAGCTGGATGTCCACGATGGACTCGAGGTCCTTACCGGTGAGGGCGTGGAAGACCACGATGTCGTCGAGCCGGTTGAGAAACTCCGGCTTGAATTGCGAGCGGACGACCGCCATCACGGCGTCTCGACGCTGCTCATCGGTGAGAGTCGGATCGGCGATCGCGTGCGAGCCCAGGTTGGACGTGAGGATGAGAATCGCGTTGCGGAAGTCGACCGTCCGTCCGTGTCCATCCGTGAGCCGCCCGTCGTCAAGCACCTGCAGGAGCAGATCGAAGACCTCCGGATGGGCCTTCTCGACCTCGTCCAGCAGGATTACCGAGTACGGGCGGCGCCGGACCGCCTCGGTGAGCTGCCCGCCCTCCTCGTACCCGACGTAGCCCGGAGGGGCGCCGACGAGCCGCGCCACAGTGTGCTTCTCGCCGTACTCGCTCATGTCGATGCGAACCATCGCGCGCTCATCGTCGAAGAGGAACTCGGCGAGCGCCTTGGCCAGCTCGGTCTTGCCCACTCCGGTCGGGCCGAGGAAGAGAAACGTTCCGGTGGGCCGGTCCGGGTCGGCGATGCCGGCGCGGACCCGCCGGACCGCGTCCGAAACTGCCCCGACGGCCTCGGGTTGGCCGACGACCCGCTGCGAGAGCGACTCCTCCATCCGCAGGAGCTTGGCCGTCTCGCCCTCCATGAGGCGCCCGGCGGGAATCCCGGTCCAGCTGGATACGACCTCGGCGATGTCGTCGGGGCCAACCTCTTCCTTGAGCATGGCGCCGTCGTGTTGGAGCGACTGCAGCTCGCGCTCGGCCGCGGCCAGCTGGCGCTCCTGCTCGGGAATTCGGCCGTAGCGCAACTCGGAGGCGCGCTCCAGCTCGAGATCGCGCTCGGCGCGCTCGGCCTCCCGGCGTAGCGTCTCGAGCTGCTCCTTCACTGCGGAGATCTTGGTGATGTGCTCCTTCTCGTTGCGCCACCGGTCACCGAGGGAGGCGAGCTGTTCGCGCTTGTCGGCGAGTTCGCGTCGCAGCAGCGCCAGGCGCTCGGCGGAGGCGGGGTCGGGCTCCTTAGCCAGCGCCATCTCCTCGATCTCCAGGCGGCGTACCGCCCGCTCGATCTCGTCGACCTCGACCGGCCGGGAGTCAATCTCCATCCGCAACCGCGAAGCGGCCTCATCCACGAGGTCGATCGCCTTGTCCGGAAGGAACCGGTCGGAGATATAGCGATCGGACAGGGTCGCCGCCGCGACCAGGGCCGAGTCGGTGATCCGGACTCCATGATGGACCTCGTAGCGCTCCTTGAGCCCGCGCAGGATGCCGATCGTGTCCCCCACGCTCGGCTCCCCGACGAAGATGGGCTGGAAGCGGCGCTCCAGGGCCGGGTCCTTCTCGATGTGTTCGCGGTATTCGTCCAATGTGGTCGCGCCGACCATCCGCAACTCGCCCCGGGCGAGCATGGGCTTGAGCATATTTCCGGCGTCCATGGAGCCCTCGCCCCGGCCGGCGCCGACAACGGTGTGCAGCTCATCCAGGAACGTGATCACCTGACCATTGCTGTTCTGGATCTCCTCGAGCACCGACTTGAGGCGCTCCTCGAACTGGCCGCGATACTGCGCGCCGGCGACCATTGCCGCGAGGTCGAGGGCGACCAGTCGCTTGCCGCGAAGACTCTCCGGCACGTCACCGGCCACGACGCGCTGGGCGAGGCCCTCCACGATCGCGGTCTTACCGACACCCGGCTCGCCGATGAGGACGGGGTTGTTCTTCGTACGGCGGGAAAGTACCTGGACGACCCGGCGGATCTCGGAATCCCGGCCGATGACCGGGTCCACCTTTCCCTCGCGGGCGCGTTCGGTGAGGTCGACGCCGTACCGCTCCAGGGCCTGGAAGTTCTGCTCGGGGTCGGGCGTAGTGACGCGTCGATCTCCGCCGCGCACGGTCGGGAACGCCGCGACAAGGCTCTCCTCGGTCGCCCCCGCCTCCTTCAGCGACTTCGCGACGGCGCCGCCCACGCGTGCGAGGCCGGCGAGGATGTGCTCGGTCGACGTGTACTCGTCGCCAATTGGGCGGGCGATCTGTTCCGCCGCGCCGAGGGTGTTCACGAACTCCCGGGACAGCGTGGGCTCGGCGACGCTGGGGCCGCTGGCCCTGGGCAGGTTCTCCACCGCTCTGGCCGCGGCCCGTCTCACATCGGCCGGATTCGCGCCTACCGCTCGCAGCAGCGCGGTCGCGGTGGACCCGCCGGTGTCGAGCAGCGCGAGCAGCAGATGCCACGGCTCGACCGTGGCGTGACCGTTCTTGCCGGCTATGGCGACGGCGGAGGTAATGACCTCACGGCTCTTGGTGGTCAATCGTTCGGTGTTCATAGCTCCCTGGGCTTACCTGGGTCTGGAGTGGACAGAAGCCAGAGTTGAGTCTACTCAACTCAAGTCTGGACTGCTAGGCCTGGATGACGGTCACAGGAGACAGACAGCGCGTACTCATGTGACGCACAGCGGCTTCCGGCAGATTCAAACCCTATGGGACGAGCCGATGCGGATCATGAAGATCACGAACAGCAGGATCACGATCGGGGCCTTGCCTTTGACCTTTCCACGCTGCTGGACCGCCGGCGGGTGCTTGGCCTGTTCGCCGGAGCCGGAATCGCCACGCTGGTTGGCTGCACAACGCCGTCCGGTTCAACCACCACGAGTCCGACCGACCCAGCGGCCGGCGACTCGAACTGCGCGGAGATCCCCGGCGAGACCGCGGGGCCCTTTCCCGGCGATGGGTCGAACGGCCCCAACGTTCTCACCCAGAGCGGGATCGTGCGCAGCGACATCCGGTCCAGCTTCGGCACGGCGTCCGGCGTCGTCACCGGCGTGCCGCTCACCATCAATCTGACCATCCTCGACCTGTCGCAGGGCTGCTCGGCCTACTCGGGTGCGGCGGTCTACCTCTGGCACTGCGACATCGACGGAAATTACTCGATGTACTCGCAGCCGGTAGCGGACGATAACTATCTGCGCGGCGTGCAGGAGTCAGGCGCCGACGGTGCCGTGACCTTCAGAAGCATCTTCCCCGGCGCGTACTCGGGGCGCTGGCCGCACATCCACTTCGAGATCTACCCGAGCCTCGCCCAAGCAACCGCCGCCGGGAGCAAGATGACGACGTCGCAGCTCGCCTTCCCGGCCGACGTCTGCCAGACCGTCTATGCCAGTGCCGGCTACGGCGCGAGCGCGCAGAACCTCGCCCAAAGCTCACTCGACACGGACAACGTCTTTCGCGACGGCTACTCAAGACAGCTGGCCGCCGTCAACGGCAGCGTCGCATCCGGCCTCGTGGCGACGCTGACGGTCCCGGTCTGACACTCTCGCGAAGCACGAGCAACCTGCCATTGTGATATGTCACAATGGGGGTATGCAGACGCTGGAACTATCCCGTACGTCTCGTCGCATCTCCGGGCTGCTGCTGCTCTCCATCGTTGCCATCGAGTTCGGCGGTCTCTACCTCACCCGGGTCGCCAGCGGTGCCGTGGAGCTCACCAGTTTCCAGACCGCGTTCTCTCGCGCCGGCCATGCCCACGCTGGCGTGCTCGTCACGCTGAGCCTGGTGGCGCTGATCCTCGCCGACGCGACCAACCTTCGCGGCGCTCTCGGCTACGTCGCCCGCCTCGCTATTCCGCTCGCCGCCATCGCAATGTCGGCCGGGTTCTTCCTGTCCTCGATGGGCGCGGGGCGCACCGAGCCCAACGGACTCATCGTCGTGCTCTGGCTCGGTGGGGTGAGCCTGGCGGTCGGGGTGATCTCGCTCGGCCTTGCGCTCGTGCGTAGCGGGTTTTCGAGGCCGCCGCGAGATCTTGGATGATTCTGGGCACTACGCACCGGGAATAATCCAAGATCGGCAAGTACGATGTTGACGATGACGCCTCCGGTCGGTGCTCAGCGGACCGCGCTCGTGACGGGGGCGGGACGGGGAATCGGTCGAGCCATCGCCGTCAGGCTGGCCGGAGCCGGGCACAGGGTCGCGCTGGTCGCGCGAAGCGAGGTCGAACTGGCGGAGACGGCCGCCCTGTGCACCCAGGTGACGTCCTCGAGATCGGCGACGCTCGTTGTGCCGGCTGACCTGACCGATCCACACGCGGTCGACGACGTGTTCGGCGCGGTCGAGTCGGAGTTCGGGATGGTCGAGATCCTGGTCGCCAACGCGGGTGCAGGCACCTCGGCGCCGCTTCATCGGATCAGCGACGCGGAGTGGCAGCGAATGCTCGACATCAATCTCACCGCGCCGTTCCGCTGCATGCGCCGATCGGTGCCTGGCATGACCGCCGCCGGCTATGGCCGGATCGTGGTCATCGCGTCGATTTCCTCCAAACGCGGCGAACCCTACATCGCGGCCTACACAGCCGCGAAGCACGGCGTGCTCGGACTCGTACGCTCCGCCGCGGCTGAACTCGCCCGCACCGGCGTGACTGTGAACGCGATCTGCCCGGCCTATGTGGACACGCCAATGACCGAGGGGACTGTACGGACGATTATGGACAAGACGGGTCGTACGGCCGAGGACGCGCGGCAGATTCTCGCCGATAAGCAGCCGATAGGCCGTTTGATCACAGTGGACGAGGTAGCCGAGGCCGTCTGGTTCTGTGTCAACAATCCAGGCATCACCGGCCAGGGAATCAACGTCGACGGGGGTGCTATCCAGTCCTGACGCGGGCTCCCCGCGATCCCCATGCGCGACGAATAACAATTCACGAAGAAATGACACAATGCCCCTTCCCTTGTCCCATTGGTACCAGCTACGTTGTCGCCAGCCCGGCTGGTACAGGAGTTAGGTGAGCGTGAGCCTGCAACAGGTCGCATTCCGCGGCTTCGCGAATCCGGTCGACCCGACCGCGGCGGAGCTGCGCGCCTGGGCGTACCACCCGGACATGGTCAAACTGCAGGCGATGCCGCCTGACTGGGACCTCCTGGTGGCGGGCGACCGGTTGGTGGGAACGCTGCTTGACATAGCTCTGGACGTCGACTGTCCGGCCCGGCGATTCGCTCTGCACTGCCTCTACATATATGCCGCGGATGCGATCCGGACGCGGTTTCGGGCACACCCGAAGCGGCGGCTACGCAAGCTGGTCGAGCAGGCCGAGGATGAGGGCGATGAGCTGTTGGAGACCTGGGCCCACAACACCAGGGTCCTGCTCGCCGCGCCCGAACTCTTCGACTACCGCGAGTGGTGCGAGGGCGGGCTCGTACGCCACCCGCGGCGACTTCGCACGCCGGCCGCCATCCCAGGGCCCCGGACCCCGACCGACTAGCTGGCGCCTCGGTTCCGCCACCTTCAAGATCGCCGTGATCATGAGCCCGGCGCGGTCAAAACGCGCCGATCATGACCTCCAGGTCATGATCGGCGGTGAATGGGGGCTAGGTGGTGGTGCGCGGTTTCCAGACGACGAGCGCGGTCGGCGTCGGTCGCGTCGGCACCAGGTCGCGCCGCGGATAGGCCAAGGCCTCGAGCTGGGCAAGCCGCTGCTGGGCCGCGGCCAACTCCGCCTCGGCGTCGTCGACGCGCCGCTGCAGGTCGTAGGTCAGATGCTCCAGTTCGATGATCCGTTTGATCCCGGCGAGGTTCACCCCGTCGTCCTGACTCAGTCGCTGGATTTCGCGGAGCAGCGCGACGTCACGGGCGCTGTAGCGTCGGCCCCCACCGGTCGCGCGCCCGGGCTGGACCAGACCAAGTCGGTCGTACTGCCGAAGCGTCTGTGGGTGCAGACCCGCCATGCGCGCCGCGACTGAGATGATCAGGACCTTGGCGTCATCGGTCTGCACGTCGACGAAGAAGCCCTGCTGGTGTGCCTCGTTCGCGAAGCCGTGAAGGGGGTTCATCGCAGATCACCGCCGAGGTCGGGCCGCGCGTGGCTGCCGCGGAACTCGTGCCTTCGTACCATCTCGTCGATTGCCGAACGAGCCGGCGCCGGCGCATGCGTCATGTACTCCTCGAGGGCCTTGCGAGCCTCCGTCGACAGCCCCGAGGGCACATCGACCTCGATGGTCACGAGCAGATCGCCGAGGCCGCCATCGCGCCGCGGTACTCCGCGGTTGCGCACCCGTAGCGTTCGCCCGCTCGGCGTGCCGGGCGCGACCCGCAGCGTCACCGCACCGTCCAGTGTGGGCACCCGCAGGTCGGTGCCGAGCACGGCCTCCGCAAAGCTGATCGGCACGGTGATCGTCAGATCGTCACCATCCCGCCCGAAGATGGCGTCGGAACGCACCTTCACGAGCAGGTGCAGGTCGCCCGCGGGACCGCCGCGTTCGCCCGGTTCCCCCCGACCGGCCAGACGGATCCGCTGACCGTCGGCGACGCCCGGCGGGATCCGGACGTTGAGCGTACGGGTCTTGGTGACCCCGCCGGTGCCACGGCACTCCGGACACTTCTCGTCGACGACCGTCCCGACCCCCTGACACTCGCGGCAGGGCTCCGAGAAGGAAAAAGCGCCCTGGTTCGAGGTGACCAAACCCGACCCGTGGCACACCGGACATGGCCGGGGCTTGGTACCGGGCTTCGCCCCGTTGCCATGGCACGTATCGCAGATGCCCGGCGCCCGCAGCGTGATCGGGAGGGTCGCCCCGTGCACCGCGTCCGCGAAATCGAGCGTCACCTCTGCCTCGACGTCGCGGCCGCGCTGCGGGCCGCGACGCCCACCTCCGCGGGCGCCGCCGCCGAAGATGGTGCCGAACAGGTCGGTGAAGCCCGCGCCGCCGAACCGCTGGTCGCTGCCGGCGTTGGCCCCCTGAGGACCGAGGAAATCGCTCAGGTCGAACGGGCTCTGCTCCCCGGCTCGCGCACTTCGCCGGAAGGCCCCGGCGCCGAAGAGGGAGCGCATCTCGTCGTACTCCCGGCGCTTTTGCTCGTCGGAGAGAACGTCGTACGCCTCGGAGACGGCCTTGAACCGCTCCTCGGCGTCAGGATTACCCGGATTGTGGTCAGGGTGGAGTTCCCGGGCGAGTCGCCGGTACGCCTTCTTGATCTCGTCGGCGGAGGCTGTCTTGGGGACCGAGAGGACCGCGTAGAAGTCCTTTTCCAGCCAGTCCTTGGAACTCAAGCGTCACCTCCCGCCGCTGAGCAAAGCGCCGATCGCATCGGCCACACCTCTGTACGGTCGCGGCTGGATTCCAACCGATGTGCGCGTACCGGGCGCCGCCGATAGACCGCGATCATCATTCTGGATCTGCCACCGCGACCAGTGCCGCGCGCAGCAGACGCTCGCCGAGCAGGTAGCCGCGGCGCATGACGGAGACGCAGGTCGGCTCCGTGACCTCAGCCGACGTCTCGTGCGCCACCGCCTCATGCCGGGTCGGGTCGAACGCGTCGCCCGGCTCGCCAAATCCGGTCAGGCCGAACTTCGCCAGGGCCGCGTTGAGTTGCTCCGCCATTGCCGCGAACGGCCCGACGAGGTCGCCGTGCTCCCGCGCGCGGTCGAGGTCATCCAGGACCGGCAGCAGGGCGCTGATCACCAGGGCGATCGCCTGCTCCGCCATGGCGCCGCGGTCTCGCTCGACCCGCTTGCGGTAGTTCGCGTACTCGGCGGTAACCCGCTGTAGGTCCCGCAGACGTTCGTCCAATTCAGACCTGAGGGCTTCGAGCTCCGCGCCGATCGCGGCCGGGGCGCCAGCCGCGGACTTCGACGGTGTCTCATCGCGGGTGGTCGTCTCGTCCCGGGCGGTGGTTTCATCACGCGCCGCGGTTTCCCGAGCCCGCTCACCCGATGCCGTAGCGCCGGCATCCGCGGGCCGGGTCTGTTCGGATGTCGAACCGCCCTTGGCCTCAGCCGCGCCGAGAACGGTCTTCGCGCCAGCCACGGGCGTACCCGGCTGGCCAATCGTCGGCTCCCCAGATGCCTGCCCGGCCGGCGTCGGTTTCTTGCGGCCTACCACGACGGGGTCGTCATGGTCTGCCGGTTTGCCATCGGCTTCGTGGCCCACTTCCGCGGGTTGCGCGCCCGTCTGCCCCGGGCCGGGGATCTTCGGACGGCCGGACGTCTCGATCTTGCGCTTGTCTCTGATCACAACCTGCTCCCGGGCCGGCCGGGGGTGCTCCCCCCGGCCGGCCTCACGCGCGTCATCGGTCACTTCTTATCGTCCTCGTCGACAACCTCGGCATCGACGACGTCCTCCGCGCCCGGCGCGGATCCCGGTCCACCGGGCTCGCCGGCGCCAGCGGTCGCTTCCCCAGTGCCATAGAGCATGGTGCCTGCCTTCTGGGCGACCTGGGCGAGGTGCTCATGCGCCGACTTGATGCGCTCGATGTCCGAGCCACCCAGCGCGCCGCGCAGATCCGAGAGCGCCTCGTTGACCTCGTCCTTAGCGCTCTGGGGTAGCTTGTCGCCGCTCTCGGCCAGGAACTTCTCGGTCTGCCACTGGAGCGCCTCGGCGATGTTGCGCGTCTCCGCGTCCTCGCGCCGCTGCCGGTCCTCGTCCGCGTGGTCCTGGGCGTCGCGCATCATGCGGTCGATGTCGTCCTTCGGCAGCGCGGAGCCGCCGGTGATCGTCATCGACTGCTCCTTGCCGGTGCCGAGGTCCTTCGCGGACACGTGCACGATGCCATTCGCGTCGATGTCGAACGTGACCTCGACCTGGGGAACGCCCCGCGGCGCCGGCGGGATGCCGGTCAGCTCGAACGTGCCGAGCTTCTTGTTGTACGCCGCGATGTCGCGCTCGCCCTGGAAGACCTGGATCAGTACCGACGGCTGGTTGTCATCGGCCGTTGTGAAGATCTCCGATCGCTTGGTCGGGATTGTCGTGTTGCGCTCGATGAGCTTCGTGAAGATGCCGCCCTTGGTCTCGATCCCGAGGCTCAGCGGGGTGACGTCAAGGAGCAGAACGTCCTTGACCTCGCCCTTGAGCACGCCAGCCTGGAGCGCGGCACCCACGGCGACGACCTCGTCGGGGTTCACACCCTTGTTGGGCTCCTTGCCGGTGAGCGACTTGACCAGTTCGGTCACGGCAGGCATGCGGGTCGATCCGCCGACGAGGATCACGTGATCCACGTTCGCGAGCTTGATCCCGGCGTCCTTGATCGCCTGCTCGAACGGGCCCTTGCAGCGGTCGAGCAGGTCCTGCGTCATGCGCTGGAATTCCGCCCGGGTCAGGTTCACATCGAGGTGCAGCGGACCGGACGGCCCCGCGGTGATATAGGGCAGGTTGATGCTGCTCGTCGTGGCGGCGGAGAGCTCAATCTTCGCCTTCTCCGCGGCCTCCCTGAGTCGCTGCATGGCCATCTTGTCCTGGCCGAGATCGATACCGTACTGCCCACGGAAGGTCTTCACGAGGTGATCCATGATCCGCTCATCCCAGTCATCCCCGCCGAGATGGTTGTCGCCGCTCGTGGCCTTGACCTCGATGACGCCCTCGGCGAGCTCAAGGAGCGAAACATCGAACGTTCCGCCGCCGAGGTCGAACACGAGGACGGTCTGTTCCTTCGACCCCTTGTCGAGGCCGTACGCCAGCGCGGCCGCGGTCGGCTCGTTGATGATGCGGAGCACATTGAAGCCTGCGATCTCCCCGGCCTCTTTGGTGGCCTGGCGCTGAGCGTCGTTGAAGTAGGCCGGGACGGTGATCACCGCGTCGGCAATGGTCTCGCCGAGGTACGCCTCCGCGTCGCGCTTGAGCTTCATGAGTACGCGCGCGGAGATCTCCTGCGCGGTGTACTTCTTCCCGTCGATGTCGACGGACCAGTGCGAGCCCATCTCCCGCTTCACGGAGCGGATCGTCCGGTCCGGGTTCGTGACCGCCTGGCGCTTGGCCACCTCGCCGACCAGCACCTCGCCATTCTTGGCGAACGCGACGATCGACGGCGTGGTGCGGGAACCCTCGGCGTTCGCGATGACTGTGGGCTCGCCGCCCTCGAGCACGCTCACCACTGAGTTCGTCGTGCCCAGGTCGATGCCGACCGCACGTGCCATGTTCTCTTCCTCCAACGTCTGTGGTCTGCGGGCCCGCCCGCTAAGTTGAGCGAACCAGACTCAATGTTGCCACGGGATGTCCCGATGTCAAGCGGGGTTGAGTCTGCCACACGCAAGCTTAGCCACCCCAAACCCAAGGCGCCGATCATGACCTGGAGGTCATGATCGGCGCCTTTTGGCGACGGT
>JAXIPB010000144.1:0-9789 GCA_045403155.1 Micromonosporaceae bacterium | reverse complement strand
GCCGAGCAGATCGAATGGCGCAGGCGCACGCATAACGCGCTGAACGGGATCGCCTTCTACGACCCGTCGTGGGAGGAGCGGGAGGGTCGCAAGCCGTTCCGGGCGGCGATGCCGGCACCGGAGGGTGACCCGGACGAGTGGGAGTTGAAGTGGTCCAGCTCGATCGAGCGGCTGGGCAACCATGGAGGGAGACGAATATGAGCAGCAAGAGCACACCGAACCTGCCGCCTGGGGTGCCGAAGGGCCACCAGCGCGGTAGCGCCGAGAAGCACCAGCGCGAGGCCCGACAGGGACCGGTCGAGCCGAACGTGGGCACGGACTCGCAGGTGCTGCGGGCCGGGATGCCGGACCCGTACGTCGAGACCCGGCTCTCGACCAGGACCGACCTGGCCGGGATCGAGGATCGCGCCAGCTAGAAGCTGCGGCCTGGCGGGTCCTCCACCGGCTACCGCCAGGCCGCTTGTATCTCGGTTCTGCGCCGCCGCTACGCCCGTGACGGGCGAAAACAGCCGACGAGCTGACTGGCCATCGGTGCGGCGTGGCCGGGTTCTGCGATCATTGGCGCCACCGCGTTATTGTGCTCGACGCGGCCGGCTGCCGAACCGCAGAGACAGGGCGGCCCCAGTCGAACGATTCCCGCGCCCGACTGGGGCCGTTCCCAGGACATAGAAAAGCCCCCGTCGCCAGGTAGACGACGGGGGCTCTCCTCACTTTACCGAGCGGCTACCTGGACCGCTAGGTCCAGACCGCTACGCCGGGCTGACCGGCGCGCTCGGCAGTCGGTACGCCTGCTCGAGCTGTTCCACCGTCGTGGTCTTCGGTGCCCGTGGCTTGCGCGTCCGCTTCGCCACGTTGGCCTTCCGGGTGGCCGCTGACTTCTTGGCCGCTTCGGACCGCTTCGGGTCCACGGCAGGCGGTGCCTGCTTCACCGTGCTGGCGACGAACTCGCTCAGCAAGTAGAGCGCGACCATCGCCGCGTGCACGATCTTGGAACCGAGCGTAAGCCCGGCGACGAAGTTGGCCGTCATGCTCGCCGTCCCGGTGACGATCAGGACGAAGATCGCTGTGCTCCGGCCCCGACGGGCAACGCCATCCGTGTGGATGGCCATGGTGCACAAGACGGCCAGCATGTCGACCGCGATCGGTGCGACTGCGGCGGTGAACGTGTCGACCTGCCAGAGCAGGAACAGCGTCCGCTGGGTGGAGTAGGACACCGCTGCCGCCGCGACCATGATGGCCAGCGACAACACACGGATGACTCGGATGGGACTCATGTCCGTCTCCCTCGGACCGGCCCCCTGGGTGGGGGCGGGAGTGCGAGCGCGCCAACGAAGGCGACCGGGGAGATTCCTGCTCGCTGCCGGGGCGCTGCGGTGCACTGTCGTGCTCGACGCGCTGCCGCCGGCTGGGTGTTTGGTCGTTCGATTCGGTAGCTACTTCGCTCGGCGCTTGCGGGCCTTGAGTATCCGGGGGGCTCTTGAGCGGTTCGCCTGTTCTGTCCCAATTATACCATATTCATTCCACATTGGACAAATGCAGAGCGCCCCCGCCTTTTGGGGTGCGACGAGGGGCGCGTTCTCGCTAGGTTCTTGCTAGGGGACGGCGGGCGACCTGGGCGGGACGGAATGGGGCGGAGCGGGATCGCGCTGAGACGGAACCGCAGGTCAGAGGCCATGAGCGGGACGTCGCGGGATGGGGCGGGACGGACTGCGTCCCCCTCCGAATCAGACGTCCCGGGCGAGCGAATTCATCTTCCGCGGATGACCGATCCTCACCCCAACCTAGCGAATCATCAGCTCAGGCATCCCGATTTCGGAAGGTTGGGCATACGCCACACCAACCATGGTCCGGAGCGATGAGGACGCAAGATCCCGTCGATCATGAGGTGAGCGTCGCCGAGAGCCGCCGAGCATGACCGCCAGGTCCTGATCGGCGCGACGTGGGGTACGTAGCGCGCGCCTGCGTGACGCATTGGGCCAGCGACATCGGTCGCGGATAGTGTTCACCCATGGGTGGATCGCTGCCGATTGTGGACGTTACACCGCTACGTACCGATGGCGACCCGACATCTGTGGCCCGGGAGATCGAGGCCGCGTGCCGTGCGAGCGGCTTCTTCTACGTCACGGGGCACGGCGTGCCACCGGAGCTATTGGAGCGGCTCGACGCGGCGGCCCGGGAGTTCTTCGCGCTGCCGGAGGACGAGAAGCTCGAGATCGGCATGGCTCGGGGCGGCCGAGCGTGGCGTGGGTTCTTTCCGGTCGGCGGTGAGTTGACGTCCGGCCACCCGGACCTCAAGGAGGGCCTCTACTTCGGCACCGAACTGCCCGCGGGCGATCCGCGGGTACAGGCGGGCATGCCGCTGCACGGCCAGAACCTGTTTCCTCGCCGGGTGCCGCATCTGCGCGAGGCGGTGCTGGACTACGTCGCTGCACTGACGGACGCGGCCCAGGTCGTGCTCCGTGGTGTCGCTCTCAGTCTCGACCTGGAAGAGCGCTACTTCGAGGACGGCTATACGGCTTCGCCGACGGTTCTGTTCCGCATCTTCCATTACCCGCCGCAGCCGGCCGACGAGGATGGCTGGGGAGTCGGCGAGCACACGGACTACGGGCTGCTGACTCTGCTCGCCCAGGACACCAACGCCGGCCTTCAGGTGCACACGCCCGAGGGGTGGCTCGATGCGCCGCCGATCCCCGGCACGTTCGTCTGCAACATCGGCGACATGCTGGACCGGCTCACCGGCGGCTACTACCGATCGACGCCGCACCGCGTGCGAAACCTGACCGGCAGGGAGCGCCTGTCGTTTCCGTTCTTCTTTGATCCCGACTTCAACGCGGAGGTTCCGGCGCTGCCCGGCCGGGCCCAGACGGATGCCGGCGGTCGACCACGGTGGGACGGCGCTGACCTCCGTGCCTTCACCGGCACGTACGGCGACTATCTGCTCAGCAAGGTAGGCAAGGTCTTTCCCGACCTGCGGGCGGATGTGCTGTGACCGATCGTGTCCGGTGCGAGGCCGCCCGTTCGTCATACCGGCGAGACCCCACCTGAGCGGGAGGACGCAGAGATGAAGTACATGATGTTCGTCTGTACCGACACCGAGCCGGACACCGACAAGGCCAACGAACCGGACATCGATGTCTGGGTTTCGGAGAACGACCAGCGGGGCCGACGCCTTCGGGGCGCGGCGTTGGCGCCGAGAACCACCGCCACGACGGTTCGCGTCCGCGAGGGCAAACTGCTCGTCTCCGACGGTCCGTTCGCCGAGACCAACGAGGTGATCATCGGCTTCGATCTGCTCGAGTGCGCGGACCTGGACGAGGCGATCGAAGTGGCCCGAACCCACCCCATGGCACGAGGCGGGCGGCTGGAGCTTCGCCCGCTCGCGGACTTCGAGCAGTGACCGATCCGTCTGAGCGAGCCAGGATATCCGAGGCCGTCGCCGCCGCGGCCGTCGACGCGTACCCGCGCATCGTGGCGACCCTGATCCGGGTCACCGGCGACTGGGACCTGGCCGAGGATTGCGCACAGGAAGCGCTGACGCTGGCCCTTCGGCGGTGGCCGGCGGCGGGCGTGCCGGGCAATCCGGGCGGTTGGCTCATGACCGCGGCCCGCAACCGAGCGGTCGACGCGTTGCGCCGGACGTCGGTGGAGCGACGGAAGCTGCGGGAGCTTGCCGTGCTCGCTCCCGCCGATTCGGGCCCGGCGGTCGCGGCCGAGATGGACGAGGGGGAGGTTGTGGACGATCGGCTGCGGCTCATCTTCACGTGCTGTCATCCCGCGCTCGGCCTCGAGGCACGCGTGGCGTTGACGCTGCGCACAGTGTGCGGCGTGTCGACCCCCGACATCGCCCGCGCCTTTCTCGTCAGCGAGTCGACCATGACCCGGCGCCTGACCCGGGCAAAGGCAAAGATCTCGGCGGCTGGCATCCCGTACCGCGTGCCCACCGGCCAGGCTCTGGCGGAAAGGCTGTCCGGCGTACTCGCCGTCCTCTATCTGCTGTTCACCCGCGGTTACCGGTCCGACGGTGAACCGGCCTTCGCCGACGAGGCGATTCGTCTCGTCCGCCTGCTCGGGCAACTCATGCCAGATGAGTCTGACGTCGCCGCACTGTTGGCTCTGTTCCTGTTGCAGCACTCCCGCCGTGTCGCGCGCCGAGACTCGGACGGCAACCTGATCCCGCTCGACAAGCAGGACCGGACTCGGTGGGATCACGCCGCGATAGCCGAAGGCCTCGCCGTGCTGGGAGACCTGAAGCAGAGTGGTCCGTACGCATTGCAGGCACAGATCGCCGCGTGCCACGCCACGGCGGCGTCGGTCGAATCCGCGGATTGGCTGACGATTGCCGAGTGCTACGACGAGCTCGTCACGCTGCAACCTTCACCGGTGATCGAGCTGAACCGGGCTGTCGCCCACGGCTACGCGCACGAGCCGAAGGTGGGACTGGCGCTGCTCGCGCAGGTGCGCGCGGCCGGCGCGCTTGACGACTATCCGCTCCTCCTCGCCGCCGAAGCAGATCTCACGGCCCGCAGTGGCGACCGCCATCGCGCGGCCGAGCTGTTCCGGCACGCGGCCGCCGCCGCACATAGCGAACCCGAACGTCGGGCACTGCTCGAGCGGTCCGACGAGAACTCATCGACAGCGCAGGCAAGGATCACGTGTTCGTAGGCAGCGATCACCGGGTGTCCAGCAGCGTCGGGATGGCGCCTAAAATGGGTCCAGTCGGTGCTCGGCGTGAACGTCGCAGGTGCCGCACGACGGGATGAGGGAGGTGTCGGATGGCAGATTTTCCCGCACCGACGGAAGGAATCGTACTCACGCACTTCATCGTCTCAAGCGACGTTGCCCGTTCGCGCCGCTTCTACACCGAGGTGCTAGGCGGCGAGACCGTGCTCGAGGGCGAGCCGTCCATCGTGGCGCTCGCGAATGGCTGGGTGATCATCAATACCGGCGGTGGGCCAACCGAGGACAAGCCGACGGTGACGCTCGAGACGCCTTCCGACCCGACGCGTACGAGCAGCTTCCTGAACATCCGTGTAGCCGACATCCACGCGGTGTACGCGGAGTGGAGTGCGCGGGGAGCGGAGTTCCTCACGCCGCCCCAGGATCGCGGCAGCGAGATCCGCTGCTACATACGCGATCCCGATGGCCATCTGATCGAGGTCGGCCAGACCAGCCGGGCACTCGCGACTTGATCACGCTGTACCTGGCTAGCCGAACGTGAACGCGTAGGCCTCGGCGCCGGGCTCGAGGAACGTGATCTCCAATGTCCGCTCGCGGACAACGTCCTGCTCGCGCACGAGCTGGTACATGCGGCCGTTCCGGAGCAGGCCGTTCCCGTCCTCGTCGACGTCTACGCCGTGCGAAGGGCCTGGAGCCGCGCCGTCAAGGAACACGCTGAACGCAATCGGGTCATGGGTTCCCGAAGACAGCACAAGGTGCGCGTCACGCGCTTCGAATCTGCAGGCGATGCTCCCGCCGGCCCGATCGAGCACGACATTCTCAGGTCCGAACGTCCACTCGCCGTCGAGGGCCCACTGGCTAAAGAGCAGGTGCTCGGGGAACTCATAGGTGCGGCGCTCATTGAGCGCGGCTCCGTGGCGTGACACGAAGTGACTGGTCCGCCCGTAGCCGAGATACGTCTCGCGCATGCGCAGGTGGTCCCAGTCAGCCTCGGCCTCCACGCCAAGCCCTTCGACGGAGACGAGCTCGCGCTCGACGCCGAGCAGTCGCTGGATGACGCGCTCCGATTCCTCGTACCGTCCTTCGCCGAAGTGGTGGTCGCGGATGATGCCGTCCGCATCGACGAAGTAGAGCGCCGGCCAGTAGTGGTTGTCGAAGGCACTCCAGATCTTGTAGTCGTTGTCGACGGCGACCGGGTAGTCGATCGCTCGGTCCTTCGTGGCCTGCCGCACGCGGTCGATCTCGTACTCGAACGAGAACTCCGGCGTGTGGACTCCGAGCACGACCAACCCGTCGTCTCGATAGGCCTTCGACCACGCACGGACGTACGGCTCCGTGCGCAGCCAGTTGATGCACGTCAGCGTCCAGAAGTCCACGAGGACGACGTGGCCCTGCAGCTCGGCGGAGTCGAGTGGCTCGGAGTTGAGCCACTCGGTCGCCCCGCCGAGCGATGGCATGTGCAGACGTTCGGACACGGTCACCTACCGAAGCGATCGGAAGCCGGCGCGGACCTCGGTCGCGAAGAGCTCGGGCTCCTGCCAGGCCGCAAAGTGATTCCCCTCGTCGACCTCGTTGAAGTAGATGAGATTCGGGTACGCCTGCTCCGCCCAGCTCCGGGGCGCTTGATAGAGCTCGCGGGGAAAGACACTCACGGCTGTCGGGACAGTTACGCCCTTGAAGTCGAAGAACCCTTGCTTGTTCTCCCAATAGAGACGGGCGGAAGAGATCCCCGTGTTCGTCAACCAGGTAAGCGTGATGTTGTCGAGGATCTCGTCTCGCGTGAGGCCGCCTACGGGGTGTCCGCCAACAAAGGCGCGTGAGATGTCCTCGTAACTAATCGCGTCATGGTCAAGCATCCAGGCGGCCAGGCCGACGGGTGAATCCGCCAACCCGTATAACGTCTGCGGGCGCAACGCCATCTCTACCGAATAGCCGATGCCCTTCGTGTATACGCGGCTCAGCTGGTCGTACGCGCGGCTTTCCTCGGCTGAGAGACCGGACGGCCGCGGGTCGCCGGCCCCGAGCACGTTTGACGCGAGTGCCTTTGCAACGTCGGGTGGAGCGGCGCCCGGAAAATTGGAATGGATGCCGAGCAGTTCCGGAGGTGCCTGTGCACCCATCGCGTCCACGACGAGCGCGCCCCAATCGCCGCCTTGCGCCACGAACTGCTTATATCCGAGGCGCTTCATCAGCTCCACCCACGCACGTGCAATGTGGTCGGGATCCCAGCCTGTGCCCGTCGGCTTGCCGGAGAACCCGTATCCGGGCATCGACGGAATCACCAGATGGAACGCGTCCTCTGCGCTGCCGCCGTATGCCGTCGGGTCGCTGAGCGGCCCGACGACGTTGAGCATCTCGACAACCGAGCCGGGCCAGCCGTGCGTGATGATGAGCGGCAACGCGTTCTCGTGAGGTGACTTGACGTGAATGAAATGAATGTCGAGGCCGTCGATCTCGGTCATGAACTGCGGTAGAGCGTTCAGTTTCGCCTCAACCCTGCGCCAGTCGTAGTCTGATGCCCAATAGCGTGCGAGCGCCTGAATAGTCGCCGACTGCACGCCCTGCGACGCGTCGGCAACGGGCTCCTTTTCGGGCCAGCGGGTGGCCGCGATGCGCCTGCGCAGGTCCTCCAGGTCCGCCTCGGGGATCTCGACCGTAAACGGCCGGACCGCTGTGGCGTTCTTGACGGGCATGTTGGTGTCCTTTCCGTACTTGCGTCATGAAGCCTGGGCAGGCATTCGCCTCGTCTAGCGAAGCGACCGGAAGCCCTCGCGAATCTCTTCCGAAAGAAGCCGCGGCTGCTCCCATGCCGCGAAGTGCCCACCTTTGTCGGGCGTGTTGTAGTGGATCAGGTTGGGATACGCCTGCTCCGTCCAACTCCGCGGCGCTTGATATTGCTCGCCAGGAAAGACGCTCACGGCCACCGGAATGGAAACGCCCTTTGTGTTGAAGAAGCCACCCTTGTATTCCCAATACAGACGGGACGCGGAGACCCCCGTGTTCGTGAGCCAATAGAGCGTGATGTTGTCGAGGATCTCGTCACGCGTCAGTTCGCCCGTGGCGCTCGTAGTCCGGTTCAGAGCCGAGGCGACCGCCGCGGCCGGCTGTCCGCCAGCGTCATTGTGGTCGAGAAGCCAGGCGGCCAGGCCGACGGGTGAATCCGCAATGCCATACAAGGTTTGCGGGCGCGATCCCATCAACTTGGCGTAGTCGACTTGCTTGAAAGTTCTCTCCAGCTGCTCGTATGCGCGTTGCTCCTCGGCCGATAGACCGGGTGGCGGTGGCTCGCCGGCCTGGAGAGCCTTGTCGACGTCGGGTGGGACCGTGGCCGGCATGTTGGTGTGGATGCCGAGCAATCCCTCAGGTGCCTGCAAGCCCATCTGGTCGACGACGAAAGCACCCCAGTCGCCGCCCTGGGCGACGTAGCGGGTGTAGCCGAGGCGGTCCATCAGTTCCGCCCACGCTCGGCCCATATGCTCGGGGCCCCAGCCGGTGCTCGTCGGCTTGCCCGAAAACCCGTAGCCCGGCATCGACGGAATCACCAGATGGAACGCATCCGATGCGCTGCCGCCGTATGCCGTGGGGTTGGTCAAGGGATCGATAATCTTCATCTGTTCGATGATCGATCCGGGCCATCCATGCGTGACGATGAGCGGCAACGCATCTTCATGTTTCGAACGAACGTGAATGAAGTGAATGTCTAGCCCATCGATCTCGGTCATGAACTGCGGTAGGGCGTTCAGTTTCGCCTCAACCCTGCGCCAATCGTAGCCAGACGCCCAATAGCGTGCGAGCTCCTGAATTGTCGTCGACTGTACGCCCTGCGACTGATCCGCGACGGTCTCCTTCTCGGGCCAGCGGGTGGCGGCGATGCGCGCACGTAGCGCGTCGAGTTCCGTCTCGGGGATCTCGATCGTGAACGGTCGGACCCCTGCGGCGCCCGCTGACGCATCGGTCGTGACGGACATGTGGTCTCCCTTCCGCTCTGGTTCGTTGGAGGTCGAGCGGAGGCTTCTGCCTGACGAACGGCATGCCCTGCGAACGTGTCTCCAGAAGGCATCTCTGGGTGGAAGCGGTGCCCGGACTTATGCCCTTTCGGCGAGGCACGCCGACTCAGCCCGAGCTTAAAACGCGTTTCCTTGCGATCGCAGGCGATACGACCAATCCCGCGCCTCCACGGGCGGGCCCGACCTGGGCGTTTCAAACCCGGGCACCACCAGGCCAGTTCACTCGTAGTCCCATGCATCACGTTCGGGGTCTTCGGCACGGACCTGCTGCGACGTCCGCGCACGGTGGGGCCGATGTCCGATTCGCGCGAGCCCGTCCGGCGCAATCCGTTTCGGCCCACGCTCAGCGGCGTATCGTTGCCCCGACGCCGACGCGCTCGTGCATAACGAGTGACCATCGAGCCGACTCGGCGTGGTCAACCGCAGGCCAGGGTTGAGGAGCGCGACTTGCCGCCCAAGAGCGACCGTGATACCAGTAGCGGCCACGGCGCTGTACCGGAGCAGAGGAGTCGAGATCGTGGAAGGCGCGACTGTGTCTGTGGCGGTCGTTGCCAGCCGCACCGAGGCGGAACTGATCGTCGGCATGCTGCGCAGTCACGGCTTGAGAGCGGCCGTGTCGGCAGACGATGCCGGAGGACAGTACCCGCAGCTGCAGATGGATGGTGTTCGCGTGCTGGTTGCCCCCGACGACGAGGCCTCGGCCCGTCGGCTACTAGCCACCGCCGATGACACCTCCGGACCAGCCGGCGGGCCCTCACCCGAGGACGACATCCCACCCCTCTAACAGCGAAACCAACTGTGCCTGAGCTTGGTGTGCCGAAGCACGGGAGGCGAGCTGAACCGTGGCGCCACGCTCTTATTGAATTCGCGCTCATGCCCGGGCTCGCGCGTCAACACTCTCCGGATGAGACGCTATTCTCCATTGTAGATGTGTTCACGTTCTGTGGTTTCCTTCGCCTGGCGTGACACGCCGATGCTCTGTTCGTACATCTGTCGTAGCCGGCTGGTAGGCTGATGTGGTGCCTGGGGAGACGCAACCGGATCCGGCCGCCGCGACGGTGGCGTCGTTGGAGCACACCCCGGCCGGACCGGCGCTGGCCACCGC
>JAXIPB010000057.1:0-8875 GCA_045403155.1 Micromonosporaceae bacterium | reverse complement strand
ACCAAGCCCCCCCCCAACCCCGCCACCCCCCCCCACTCACCCCCCCCCCCCACCCCACCCCCCTAACAGCACCGGGTGGACATCAGCGGCGCGGTCTGGCGACGCTGACATCATGATCGACGCGATCTTGGGGCGGCGCGGACTTGGGGCGGCGCGGACTTGGGGCGGCGCGGATTTGGGGCGGCGCGGATTTGGGGCGGCGCGGATTTGGGGCGGCGCGGACTTGGGGCGGACCGCGATCTGGGTTAGCCGAGTTCCCTGGATTGGTCCATCACGATGGCAGTGATCTTGGCTCGGAGGCGTTCGCGCAGCTCCATCGGCGCGCGATCAGTGCCGCAGCAGCGCGCGACGAGCGCCTTCACTTCCTGCTCGATGCCGTACTCCTGAAGGCATGGACCGCACTCGTCGAGGTGAGTCTGGATCGCGGTACGCCGGTCATCCGAGCACTCCAGGTCGAGGTACAGGTAGACCTCGTTGAGAATCTGACCGCAGTCAATCTCATGTGGTCGGCCGCAGCTCACTGCTTCACACCTCCTGGCCAGCCGGAGCGGCCGCCTCGTCGTCCGATGGGTCGGGCTCCCGCCCGGAGAAGCCGCGCTCAGCGGCGTAGTCCTCGAGCAGCTTGCGCAGGCTGCGCCGACCGCGGTGCAGGCGAGACATCACAGTGCCGATCGGAGTCGACATGATGTCGGCGATCTCCTTGTAGGAAAAGCCTTCCACGTCGGCGAGGTACACGGCGAGCCGGAACTCCTCGGGAAGGCTCTGCAGAGCCTCCTTGACGTCGCTGTCCGGCAGGCGGTCGAGCGCCTCGGTCTCGGCCGACTTGAGCCCGCTCGACGTGTGGGACTCGGCCTCGGCCAGCTGCCAGTCGGTGATCGCTTCGGTGGGAGCCTGAACCGGTTGGCGCTGACGGCGCCGGTACGAGTTGATGTACGTATTCGTAAGGATTCGGTAGAGCCACGCCTTAAGGTTGGTTCCATCCTCAAACTGGTGGAATGCGGCAAATGCCTTGAGATAGGTCTCCTGGACGAGATCCTCGGCGTCGGAGGGATTCCGCGTCATCCGCATCGCCGCGGCGTAGAGCTGGTCGACAAACGGCAGCGCATCGCGCTCGAACCGACTTTGCCGTTCCGCTAGCTCTTGGCTCACAGACCCGACCCCTCTCCGTCTGGCAGAGGATACGCCGGCTGCACGGGGCTCTAGTCCGATCGGCCAATCCGGGGAGGCGAGGATCTGAGTCAGTCGTGCCGACCGGGAGTCAGCCCTTCCGGGACGCTCCAACCGCACCACGAAGATCCCCTTCCCACCGTTGCCTCTAGCGAGGCCGTCCTCCGGGCCAGACGGTTCGTGGCCTCCGACGGATGTAACGCACTGCGGCGCCGAGCATTCCGGGCCTTCGCCTGCAGGCGGCGGTGAGAGTGGCCACGCCCGCCTGGTTCCGACGCATCGCCACTGGCCGCGACGACGCTTCGGAACCAGGAAGGACCTGGGAGGATTACGGGGCGGCGCCCCGCCGGTGGTGTTCTATGCCGGGTTCGTCGGATTCAACGACTCTGTGCCGAGGCAGGACACGCGCTCAGGACTTCGACGCGGCCGGCCGCTTCGGCAGCGAAAGCAGCTCGCGCAGCCACGCGGCCGCGGCCTCGGCGACGGCTGAAGGATTCCGTCGAAGATCGTGTCGTTCGCCAGCAAGAACTTCGACGCGGATCTGGCCGCGGGGATCGGGCACTCCGAACGGATCACGATCGCCGTTGATGATCAGGGTTGGCAGGTCAGGGTCCAACTCGTTTGCGCGGCTCGACTCCGGGCGACCGGGCGGGTGCAGCGGAAACGCAAGGGCGAGCACGCCAACCGCCCCGAGCGCCTTGGCCGTTCGGCAGGCGACCCGCGCTCCCGCGGAACGCCCGCCCACGACGAGCCGCAGTTCCTTTCCCGCGCGGTCACGGGCAGCCGTGACCGCCGAGATCCACGCCTCGTCGAGAACCGGGGCGGGCGGCGGCGGCCGCTTTCCGGCGGCGCGGTATGGCTGCGTTACCCGTGCGACCACGAGGTCCAGGCGCAGCGCCGCATCCCGTACCGCCAGCAGGTCGACCGTATCGACACCGCCGGCCGCGCCGTGACCGAGGACCACCAGGCCACGCGAGCGTCGTGCGCGCCAGTCCAATGCAACGATCGCCGAGCCCCGCGAGGTCGGCACAGTGAATTCCGTGGCTGACACCGTCAGGCTGAGGCCGCCAGCCCCAGCCCGGCCCCGCCCAGGGGTCCGGCTACGACGGCGCCGCCGCTGAGGGAGGGCGACTCGGGGCTCCGCATCGCCGTTATGACTGGGATCGCCGGCAAAACGGTCGGTGCCGGCAGCACCGTCGGCGCGTGAGCGGGCGGCGGAGCGCCGAGCTCATCGGTTCGCCACGCCACCAGCATGGCCCGGCGTTCACGCGGCGTCGTGGCTCCCCACACTCCGTGACAGTCGCCGACATCCAACGCCCAGGCCAGGCAGGCGCCCTGGACGTCGCACGTCCGGCACACAGCGATCGCGGCGTCGGCTGGTTCGCTCGGCGCCGGGAAGAAGACCTCTGGATCAACGGCTTGGCATACGCCGCGGGCGCGCCACGTCAGATCCTCGTCGCGTTCCCGAATTGCACGCAGCAGACGTGGGTCCCGGCGCGCGGCCGCGACCTCGTGCGGGCGTGGCATCCGCGCCCTGGTCATGCACCCCACCTCCCCCGTGGGTTGCTCCATGGCAGTCGTGTCGCCACGGAAAGGAAGAAGTGCCGGTCAGCGACGGGCGGTCCGCGTCGCCATGCCGGCGCTGTGTTGTACCGCACTTGGCGGACCTCAGACAAGGGGTGTGCTGCGAATACGCCAAAAGTTCCAGCGTGGAATCGCCCGAATCGCTCAAAACAGCGTCGGGGCCGGCTCTTCCATCGTGAAAACATCGAGCGGCGGCGCCGGCACCGCCCGTACCAATTCGGGTCCGTCGTTCCGAACGTCCCCCACGGCCGCGGAGACCGGGCGCAGCTCGATGCCGGCAGCGTACTCCGCAGACGGTGGTCCCAGCTGCCCCGCCGGATCCGCTCCGGTCAGCCAGGATTCCCACCCAGTCGGCTCGAGAATCAGGGGCATCCGGTCGTGTACGAACGCCAGAGCACCCTCGGCGGGCAGCGTGAGCACACTGAATGTCAGGAGCCGACCACTCCCCGCGTTCCACGTCGACCAGATCCCCGCGAACGCGAGAACGTCGGCCTCGCCACGGGTCATGAAGTAAGGCTGCTTGCCGGGCCCACCGGTGTGCCGGCGCCACTCGTACCAGCCATCGGCCGGCACCAGGCATCGACGCTCGGCGAAGGGATGGGCGAAGGCGCGCGACGTGGCCACCGTCTCCGACCTCGCGTTGATCATGCGCGCCGCGCCGGACGCGTCGGACGCCCAGGGCGGCACCAGCCCCCATCGAGCCACGCTGAGGACGCGGGCCCCGCCTGACTCACGCGCGTTGACGGGAACTCGCACGATCGGCACCGGGTCGGTCGGAGCGACGTTGTAGTCGGGGACCAACTCGTCACCCGTCTCGTCCAGCGCCTCAAACAGTGCCGCCAGGTCGGCGGAGCTGCGCGTGGAGGCGTATCGCCCGCACATGTGGGCAACCGTACCCGGCACCGCCTCCCCGCCCGCCCCTACCGGCACAATGGTCGGGTGCCCGACTCAGCCCTCGCCACGCCAGGACCCGACGACGCGCGGCCCGACGACGCGCGGCCCGACGACGCGGAATCACGCGGCTCGCACTGGACGGCGCCCACGGCCGCGCGACCGGTTGACGCCGTGGTGCGGCTCCCCGGGTCGAAGTCGATGACCGCCCGTGCGCTCGTGCTCGCCGCGGTATCGGTCGGTTCGAGCACGCTGCGCAATCCGCTTCGCGCGCGGGACACGGCGTTGATGGCGTCGGGCCTACGCGCCATGGGAATCCAGGTCTCCACTGTGGAGGACGACCTGTGGGTGGTTCGGGCCCGGCCGCTGCGCGGATCCGCGCACATCGATGTCGGTCTCGCGGGTACCGTGATGCGCTTCCTGCCCCCGGTAGCGGCCCTGGCCGACGGAACGGTGACCTTCGATGGCGACGCGCGCGCCCGCGAGCGACCGCTGGCGCCGCTGCTTCGGGCGCTGGAGGACATCGGCGTACGCCTCGAGGCGGGTCCGGGAGGTGGGCTGCCGCTCACAGTGCACGGCCGGGGGCGCGTCCGCGGCGGCGAGGTCACCATCGACGCCTCGGCATCGAGCCAGCTCGTCTCCGGGCTGCTCCTGGCGGCGACCGAGTTCGATCGCGGGATCGTGGTACGCCATGACGGCCCGCCGGTACCGAGCGCCCCCCACCTGCGGATGACCGTCGGAATGTTGCGCTCGGCGGGAGCGGGCGTTGACGACTCCTTTCCCAACGTCTGGTCGGTCCAGCCGAGCAACCTGGTCGGCCGGGCCTGGAGCATCGAGCCGGACCTATCGAGCGCGGCGCCGTTTCTCGCCGCCGCGATGGTGACCGGCGGCGCGGTCACGGTGCCGGACTGGCCGCACACCACAACACAACCCGGCGACCGGCTCCGGGATCTGCTCACCGCCATGGGCGCAAGCGTGACCCTCGCCCGCGGCGGGCTGACCCTTCGCGGCACCGGCGTGATCCGGGGGATCGAGGCAGATCTATCCGATGTCAGTGAACTGACCCCGGTCATCGCCGCCCTCGCGGCTCTCGGTGACCGGCCGTCCCGGCTGCGCGGGGTCGGCCACATCCGGGCCCACGAGACTGACCGGCTCGGTGCGCTCGCTCGCGAGCTGGTCCACCTGGGGGCGGAGGTCGTCGAGTGCGAGGACGGGCTCGAGATCAGGCCCAAGCCGTTGCGGGGACTGGTCGTTGAGACGTACGCCGACCACCGGATGGCGCACGCGGCCGCGGTGATCGGCCTAGCCGTGCCCGGTGTCGTTCTCTCCGACGTCGGCTGCACCTCGAAGACCATGCCCGATTTCCCGGCGCTGTGGGCGAATCTCGTGTCGGCAGACCTCGATCCCGGGGGCGCGGTCTGAAAAAGCAGCGGGAGTACGACGAGGACGACGTACGGGTACGCCCGGCTCGCTCCTCACGCCCGCGCACACGCACCCGCCCTCGCCACGACCAGGCCGACGACGGCTTCGTGGTAGCCGTCGACCGCGGCCGTTACACCTGCGAGGTCGACGGACGCCTGGTCGTAGCGATGCGCGCCCGCGAGCTGGGGCGACGCGGGGTCGTCGTCGGTGACAAGGTCGGCATCGTCGGCGACACCTCTGGCGAAGGGGGAGCGCTGGCCCGAATCGTACGAATCGACGAGCGCACATCGGTGCTGCGGCGCTCGGCCGACGATGACGACACGACGGTCGAGGGTCGGCAGGAGAAGGTGATCGTCGCCAACGCGGAGCAGCTCGCGATCGTCTGCTCGCTGGCCGACCCCCCACCCCGTACCGGATTCATCGACCGCTGCCTCGTCGCGGCGTATGACGCGGACATCGAGCCTCTGCTCTGCCTCACCAAGGCCGATCTCGCCGGACCGAAGGCGCTGCTTAACTACTACGCCGAACTCGAGCTGCCGCACGTGCTGACGTGGCCCGACCGGCCACTGACGGAGCTCGAGGATGCGCTCCGCGATCGCATTTCGGTGCTGGTCGGGCACTCTGGGGTCGGCAAATCCACGCTGGTCAACCGGCTTATCCCGGCCGCTGACCGGGCCGTGGGCGCAGTAAGCGCGATCGGCAAGGGCCGGCACACATCAACCAGCGTCGTGGCGCTGGCCCTCCCCGGCGGTGGTTGGATCGTGGACACACCCGGTGTGCGCTCCTTCGGCATTGCTCACGTGGACCCGGGCAACGTCCTGCACGGCTTCCCGGAACTGGTCGAGGCGACGACCGCCTGCCCGCCGAACTGCGACCACATGGGTCTCGCCGGGGACTGCGGCCTGGATGCGCTCGTCGCGGCCGGCCGGGCGGATCCGGGCCGCCTCGCGTCATACCGCCGACTCCTCGCCTCCCGCACCGGCGACTAAAGCGCCGATCATGATTTGGAGGTCATGATCGACGGGTTCTGGCGACACACACCTCATGATCGAGCGAATCTTGCGGGTGGACTTAGTGGATGGTCGGGCCGCCGATTCGCCAGTAGACGCCGGCGTCACGGGTCATCAGCGATTCGTCAACGAGGTAGCGCCGAAGCGCCGCATGATCGGGGTGCCACGCTTTCAGCATCGCGTCAACCTCGCGCTCCGGATAGCGAACGCCGGGTTCGAAGGCGGCCGCGATGTGCTCCAAGATGATCCTGCGCTTGCTGTGCGCGGCGGGAATCGCCACGAGTCGGCCATCGGCGATGAAGGCACGCAGCACAGCGGCGCGCGCTCGGTCCGGATCCAACGGTTCGGCGGGCCGCGGTGGTTGGCTCAGGATGGCTTCCTTGAACGCCTCGAGCCGCGCGACCAGAGCACCGTCGATGGTCGCGACCAGGCCGCCGTCGCCGAGCCGACGCAGGGCGAGGGCGACATCGCGCGCCGTCAACCCGGTCCGGCGTGCGACTGCCTCCGGGGTCGTAGCGTCGAGGACCACGGCGGCGAATACCCGCACACGCACTGGCTCAGCGAGCAGTCCCGCGAGCGACTCCGGCGTCATGAGCGCGAACGTAACTCGAAAGGCGGCCTCAAGTCCTATAGGTTTCCGTCCGTGACCCGCTATGCCGACGATCTGGCGCTCGCCCACGTCTTAGCCGACACGGCCGACTCCGTCGCCATGTCGCGATTCAAGGCGCTGGACCTCCGCGTCACCGCCAAGCCGGACCTTACGCCGGTGACCGACGCCGATACCGCCGTGGAAAAGGCGCTGCGGGCAACCCTGTCACGCACCCGCCCACGCGACGGGGTTCTTGGCGAGGAGTACGGAGCGAGCATCGCGGCCGCCGGCCCGAGCCAACGGCAATGGGTGATCGACCCGATCGACGGGACCAAGAACTATGTCCGCGGTGTTCCGATCTGGGCGACTCTGATCGCGCTGATGGACGGCAGCGAGCCGGTCGTCGGGCTCGTCTCGGCGCCGGCGCTGAGCCGACGTTGGTGGGCGGCGAAGGGACTCGGCGCGTACGCCGGCCGCCATACATCGACGGCGACGCCGATCCACGTATCGGGCGTGAGCCGACTCGCCGATGCGTCGTTCTGCTACTCGTCGTTGACCGGCTGGGAGCAGGCCGGGCGTCTGGATGCGATCCTGGAGATCAACCGGCGCGCTTGGCGAAGCCGGGCGTACGGAGACTTCTACGGGTACATGCTGGTCGCGGAGGGCGCGGTGGACGTGATGGTGGAACCGGAGTTATCGCTGTGGGATCTGGCGGCGCTCGTTCCGATCGTCACCGAGGCCGGCGGAACCTTCACTGACCTGGGCGGGCGCCCGGGCCCAGGCGGGGGCAGTGCCGTCGCCACCAACGGAAAGCTTCATAACGAGATCATCGACAGGCTGAGCACCTGAGATGCTAGCGGACATTTCGGACTCGAGCGCGCACGCTCCGCTCCCGACGTCTATCCTCGCCGCGTGATGTCCGCCGGTTGGATCTTCCTTGCCGTGATGATCGGCATGTACGGGGTGGCCAACCTGCTCCAATCGATCGCCGCCGCGAAGACGACCGCGCACGACTCGCTCGATCCCAAGCTTCTGGTACGCCTGGCCCGCCACCAGACCTACGTGGCGGGCCTGTTATGTCAGATCCTCGGCTTCATCCTGGCCGTTCTCGCCCGGCGCGACCTGCCGCTGTTCCTGGTGCAGTCCAGCGTCGCGGCGGGGTTGGGCGTCACCGCCGTGCTCGGCGTATTCGTGCTCAAATGGCGCCTGCCAAAGGCCGAGATCGCCTTGCTGGTCGCGTTGTGCGCCGGCCTCGCGGCCCTGGTGATCTCGGCTGAGCCGCACCCCTCCCGACAGCTCGGCCTTCCGGGGGTCATCATTCTGATGATCGTGCTCGTTGGCGTGTCCGTGTCAGGCTTCTTCGCCGCCCGGATGCGCGGCGTGCCTGGCTCGGTCGTGATTGGGGCACTAGCCGGCATCGCGTTCGGAGCCGCGGCCGTCGCGTCCCGCCCACTGGCCAACGTCGGTTCGTGGGAGCGCTTTATCAGCGACCCGTTGCTGTATCTGCTCCTGGCCTACTCGGTCGTCGGACAGCTTCTGCTGGGCCTGGCCATGCAACGTGGCTCGACCACCGCCGCCGTGGCCGCCATGGACGCCGCGGCCGCCGTGCCAGCCGCAATCATCGGCCTGCTCTTTCTCGGCGACAAGATCACACCGGGCCGGCAGTGGCTAGCCGGTCTCGGCTTCCTCGTCACCCTCAGCTCGGTAATAGGGCTGACCTTCTTCGCCGAGCCTCAGCATCACCACCAGATCTCCGGAAAGCACCGCGTCATCGAACCTCCGATGCCGGGCGTCCATGCCCGGGGCGCGGCCGCGCGCCGGGCCGCCGCGCGCTGACCGTCGGCTAAACCATCGCGCCAAGTGATCTAGTTGTGCTGCCGGCCGCGTGGCGGGCGCCGGCTACTTGGCGGGGCGACCCCTTGCTCGGGCGCCGTTACTTGGCGCGCTCGGCGAGATCGACGAGCGCCGCAGCGGCGCGGAAGTACTTGTTGCGTCCGAGGTCGCCGACGGTCTTGATGTTGAACGCCTCCTTAAGCAGCTCGGCATCGCCCGCGCTCACTCCTGCCAGTGCGTCCACCGGTGCGTCCACGAGTTCCGTGAGGCTCTTCTCCTCGTACGCCTTGTCCAGGATCTTGTCCAAGCCTGCATTGATCGCCATATTTACTCCTCGTTTCGTGTACTGGAACCTCGGTCATGCGCTCAGGTCGACGTG
>JAXIPB010000332.1:0-4391 GCA_045403155.1 Micromonosporaceae bacterium | reverse complement strand
GCTCGCCTAGCCACATGCCGATTCTAGCGGATCCCCGTCTGAATGCAAGTATTTTACTGTCTACAATTCTGAGTCGCCAGTCGCCAACGTGCCTGGTCAGCGGTCAGATCGGCCCATCAAGATCACGCAAGTTCGGTCTAGTCTGCGGCGTCGAGGTCACACCAGCACTGTGCCGGTGGCCACGATGACGGCGGGTCCGGCCAGAACGCAGCGATCTTCGTCGATCGTGACCGTGAGCCGACCCCCGGGGACGTCAACCGTGACGACGCCGGTGACGCGATCGACCGCCGCTGAGTCGTCGCGCAGGACGTCGTCGCGCAGGACGTCGTCGCGCTGAACGTCGTCGCGCAGGACGTTGTCGCGCTGAACGTCGTCGCGCTGGACGTTGTCGCGGAGAGCCACGGCCGCCGCGGCGCACGCACCGGAGCCGCAGGACAGGGTCTCGCCGACCCCGCGCTCGACCACTCGCATCGCTACATGCAGGTCGCCCATCGGCGCGATGAACTCAACATTGGCCCCGGCCGCGAAGATGGCCTCGTCGAGCGTGGGCGGGCGGCTGAGGTCGAGCCGGGAGGGATCGTCGACCCAGCAGACGAGATTCGGGTTGCCACAGGTGACAACGGTGCCGGCGAAGTCCGCGCCATCCAGGTGCGCCTTGCTCTGCCCGTACAGCGCAGGCATTGGCATGTCGACGGCGACGTAATCGTCGCCAACCTCGGCTACGACGCGCCCGGCGCGCGTGAGGATTGGCAGGTTCGGCCCTGCGGCCAGACCGGCCTCGACCACGTATCGGGCGTAGACACGTACGCCGTTGCCGCACATCTCGGCCAGGGAACCATCCGCGTTGTGGTAGTCCATGAACCACTCGGCCTCGCCGGACCGCTCCGCCACCTCCGGGTGGGCTCCGGTACGGATCACTCTCAGCACGCCATCGCCGCCGAGCCCGCGGCGCCGGTCACAGAGCGTGGCGACGAGGCTTGGCGATAGGTCGAGCTCGCCCTCGGGATCTGGCAAGATCACGAAGTCGTTGCCCGTACCGTGCCCCTTGGCGAACGGGATCCCCTGAGGTTTCATCACCACCATCTTCCCTCACCGTGGCGATGCTGTGGCGAGCATGAGAGCGCGGTCCACCAGCGCGGGCTCGCGGCCGTCGAGCCACTCGACTCGAGGGTCTCGCCGGAACCATGAGCGTTGCCGGCGCACGAACCGTCGGGTGGCCTGGACCGTCTCCGCCTTCGCCTCGTCCTCGGTGCACTCGCCGGAGAGGAATCGCAGCACCTGGTGGTATCCCAGCGCCCGGCTCGCGGTGCGCCCCTCGCGCAGGCCGAGGGCCTCCAGTCCGCGTACCTCATCAACGAGCCCGTCCGTCCACATGCGGTCGACCCGAGTCGTGATCCGCTCGTCGAGTTCGGCCTTGTCCAGGTCGACTCCTATGTGGAGACACCGATAGTACGGGCGTGGCTCGGGCAACTGCGCGGCGAATGGGGCGCCGGTCAGCTCGAGTACCTCCAGGGCTCGTACGATGCGGCGACCATTGCTGGGCAGGATCCGCGCGGCTGCGGCGGGGTCGCGAGCGGCCAGCCTGGCGTGCATCCGTACCGGTCCCTCGGCTTCCAACTCCGCCTCAAGGCGGGCGCGAAGCAGGCGGTCGGTGCCGGGAAACTCGAACACCTCCAGCGCCGCCCGCACGTACAGACCCGAACCGCCGATGAGCAGCGGGGTACGCCCGCGGGCGAGCACGGCATCGATCGCCGCCCGCGCCGCCTGCTGGTACTCCGCGACGCTGGCCGTCTCGGTTACCTCCCACAGATCGAATACGTGGTGAGGCACGCCCGCCCACTCGGCGGGAGTCAGCTTCGCAGTGCCGATATCCATGCCCCGGTAGAGCTGCATCGAATCGGCGTTGACCACCTCACCATCGAGGGCCCGTGCCAGGTGGAGGCTGAGCGCCGTCTTGCCCGCCGCCGTCGGCCCCACGATGGCGACGACCCACCCGTCATGATCGCCGTGATCATGAGGCTGGCGTCGCGAAACCGCGTCGATCATGATTTGGAGGTCATGATCGGCGGGATCTTGGTGGGGGACCAGTGGGCCACGAAGTAGGCGACGCCATAGGGCGCCGCTTCATAGAGCAGCTCACCGCTCCAGGATCGCCCATCGGCCTCGGCAGCCGCGGCGAGTACCTGCCACGGCGCGCGACCCGCGCACCACAGGTCATCGGCGAGCACGGGATCGATGTCGAGTAGGGCCCGGGTGTCCACGGCCGCCAAGGCCTCCGCCGCCACCTCGTCAAACGGCCGCGCCCTGACATCGTCGTAGCCCGGCGCCTTCTGACCACGACGTGCTGAACCGTCCCCCATGACCAGCAGAGCCACCCGCCCGGCGGTCGCGGCCAGGTCGCGACCGAGCGTGCGGCACTCCCGCAGGGGCGCCTTCGGTGGCACGGTCTCGCCCGCGAGCCGCGACACCGTGACGCCGAAGCGGTCGAGTAGCCACCAGCCGACGGCTCGACTGAGCGGCAGATCAGGCAAGCCCAGCTCGGCACCGCTGGGCTCGGGGCCGGAACCAACGATGAGGATCTGATCGGGCCGAGGGGCCATCAGGCGCGCGATCGCGATCGCGCAGGCGGCCCGCAGGTCGTCGAGCTCGTGTGCCGCGCCCGATGCGACCTCGGGTACGACCAGCGGAGGGTGCGGGCAGACGGCGGCGGCGACGAGCGGCACGCAGCCCACGGTAGTCGGCACGTCCGGGGCGGCGCGGGTGCCTACCGAGCGGGCGGGAGCGCTCCCAAAGGCGTCGAAGGTCACGGTTCGGCGGCACTGGCCCCTCGGCCGCTCGACGTGCACCCCAAGTGACCTGTGAGAATGCCAGGGAACACAGTCTTCGGGGACACGGCTGCCGCCTACGCCTCTCGCGTGTTACGCGGTCGTGACCCATAGTGTTCAAACGGCTGCGCAAATGGCGGCGGAGACCGGGCGGCGGACCCGGCCCCGCCGGGATGTACGAGGGTGGGCACATGAGCGACTGGACGAGCTTCGGTCGGATCGACGAGGACGGAACTGTCTACGTCAAGACGGCCGAGGGTGAGCGCATAGTTGGCTCGTGGCAGGCAGGGACGCCTGAGGAGGGGTTGGCCCACTTCGCCCGGCGCTTCGCGGACATCGTCACCGAGGTCGACCTGATCGAGGCCCGGCTGGCGAGCGGCGCCGCCGATCCGGGACACACAATGAGCAGCCTGCGGCGGATCCGTACCTCGCTTGCGGACGCGCATGTCGTGGGCGACCTGGACGGACTCGCCTCACGGGTGGACAAGCTCAGCGTCGTTGCCGAGGAGAAGGGCGCGGAGGCTCGGGCCGCTCGCGAAGTCGCCCGCGCCGAGGCCCTCGCCCGCAAGACGGCCCTCGTCGAGGAGGCCGAAAAGATCGCCGCCGAGTCGACGCAGTGGAAGTCAGCCGGTGACCGCCTGCGCGAGATCCTCGACGAGTGGAAGACGATTAAGGGGATCGAGAAGAAGGCCGACGGCGAACTGTGGAAGCGCTACTCGGCCGCGCGGGATGGGTTCACCCGGCGCCGTGGTACCCACTTCGCCAGCCTTGACGCACAGCGCAAGCAGGCGGTGACCCGCAAAGACGAACTCGTCTCCGAGGCCGAGTCCCTCAAGGATTCGACGGACTGGGCCGCCACCGCCAATCGGCTCAAGGAGCTCATGGGCGAGTGGAAGGCCGCGCCGAGAGCCGCGAAGGACGTCGAACAGAAGCTCTGGGAACGGTTCCGGGCCGCGCAGGACGCATTCTTCGCACACCGCAGCGAGGTCTTCTCCGCTCGTGATTCAGAGCAGAAGGTGAGCCTCGACCGCCGGCAGGCGCTGCTGGCCGAAGCCGAGGCGCTCGACATCGACGCGGACCCGCGCGCGGCTCAGGCGAGAATGCGCGAGATCCAGAGCCAATGGCACGACTCGGGCCGGATTCCGCGGGAGACCGCGGCGGCTCTCGATCGTCGCCTTCGGGCAGTGGACGAGAAGGTTCGGGGGGCGATGGAGTCGGCGTGGCGACGGACCACTCCGGAGTCCAACCCGCTGCTGGCTCAGATGCGCGAGCAGGTCGCCGAGGCCGAGGCCCGCCTCGCCCGGGCGGAGGCCGCCGGCGATGCCAAGCGAGTTCGTGAGGCGCAGGAGGCTCTCGAAACCAAGCGCCGGTTCCTCGAGTTGGCCGAGCACACCGGCTAACCCCCCCCACCCCGTCGATCATGATTTGGAGGGTCGCGGTAGGGACCGCCCTTGCGGGCGGCCCCCCGCACAGATCCCAGCGTGCGGCACTACCGCACTGGGCTCCTGCCTCAGGTTCTGGCGGCAAAGCGCACCTCCGGGAAGGGGTGCATTAAGCGGATTTTCG
>JAXIPB010000041.1:0-20657 GCA_045403155.1 Micromonosporaceae bacterium | reverse complement strand
GTAACTTACGGTTCCGTAACCGTAAAATGGGTAGGTGACGATCAGCGACCTGAGATCCATGAAACTCAAGCCGCGAGACATCGGCAAGCCTCGGCTGCGCGGCTGGATACACACATACGCGTTCTTCGGCGCGGCCGTCAGTGGCATCGTGCTGTGCTCGCTCGCGGCCGCTCGACCGGGTCTGGCACCACTGGTGAGCTGCGCCATTTACAGCCTGACGGTCTGCGGGCTGTTCGGGGTCAGCGCGCTATATCACCGGCGGGTGTGGACGCAGCGCGGCTACCAGGTCATGCGTCGCCTGGACCACTCGATGATCTTTATCTTCATCGCCGGCACCTACACACCGTTCTCCGTTCTCCTGCTCGACCAGGGCAAGGCGATCACGATCCTGGCCATCGTGTGGGGCGGAGCCATCGCCGGTGTCGTGATGAAGCTCACCTGGCCGCACGGACCTCGATGGGTCTCCGCACCGCTCTACATAGCGCTGGGCTGGGTCGCGGTGGCGGTGCTTCCCGACTTCCTGCGCAGCGGCGGAGTCACGGTGCTCGTCCTGCTGGCCGTCGGCGGCGCCGCGTACAGCGTGGGCGCGATCTTCTACGCCCTCCGCCGCCCCAATCCATGGCCTACGGTATTCGGCCATCACGAGTTCTTCCACGCCACCACGATCGTCGCGGCGATCTGCCATCTCGTCGCGCTGTACTTCGCCCTCTATTCCTAGATTTCGCGGTACGGGGAACGCATGGCTCCGAGTTGTCACGCGGCCCTGATCCGAGCCGGCCGAGTGCGAGGATGTCAGCGTGACAACACGCACGCTGGTGATCCTCCGGCACGCGAAGGCCGCCAATCCGGAGGGTGTCGCCGACGTCGACCGTCCGCTGACATCGCGCGGCCACGCCGATGCCGCGGCCGCCGGCGCCTGGCTGTCGCAGCGTGGATTCGCTCCCGATGTCGTCCTGTGCTCCCCCTCTCGGCGAACCCGAGAGACGTGGCACGGGGTCGCCGTGGCGCTGGCATCCGCGCCGATGATCAGCTACGACGACGCGGCGTACTCCGCGTCGGCGAGTGCCCTGCTCGAACTCATCACGTCGGTCGGCGACGAGAACGCAACGGTGCTCCTGATCGGACACAATCCGTCGCTGTCCCACCTGTCGGCGATGCTTGATCCGGATCAGGCAGACCCCGACGGTCTTCGGACCGCTGGGGCGGCCGTACACACGTGGGACGGCTCATGGGTCGAGTGTGGACCGAAGCGGGCACCGCTGACCGCGACCCACACGGCGCGCGCCTGAACGCCCGGCTCTCCTCAACGCCCGGCTCTCCTGAACCCCCGTGCAACTGTTCAACTCTCGCCCTCAATTTGACGGTCGAGGGGGCAAGTGTTGAACAGCTACAAGAATCCCACGCCTAGAAGGACTCCTCCGCGAGCTCCATGATGTCGAGGGTCGTGGCGTCGACGATTCGACGGTCGCTGGAGAGTCGAGGTAGCACCTCACGGGCGAAGAATCGAGCCGAGGCGACCTTCCCGGCGTAGAACGCGCGATCCGCTTCGGAGACATCCCCCCGGCCGAGCGCGGCGAGTGCCACCTCGGCCTGGCGCTGCAGGAGCCAACCGACGATCAGGTCGCCGAGCGCCAGCAGGATCCGCCGAGACGAGAGGCCGATCTTGTAGAGCTCGTTCGGCTCTCCTCCTTCGACCGCGAAGAGCCAGCCGGTTAGGGTGGCGAGCATTCCCTGCACGTCGTCCAGCGCCACCCCGAGGGCGAGCCGCTCCTCCTTCAGCTGGCCATTGCCGGCCTCGGCGTCCAGGAAGGACTGGATCTCGCCAGACACAGCCCGCAACGCCTCGCCGCGGTCCCTGACCACCTTGCGGAAGATGAGATCGAGGCTCTGGATAGCGGTGGTTCCCTCATACAGGGTGTCGATCTTCGCGTCGCGCACGTACTGCTCGAGCGGGTAGTCCTGCAGGTACCCGGAGCCACCGAACGTCTGCAGGGCCTCGTGACCGAGCAGTTCGTAGGCCCGCTCGGAGCCACACCCCTTCACCAGTGGCAGCAGGAGGTCGTTGATCCGCTCGGCCCGCGACGCGGCGGCCGCGTCGCCGGCGAATTCCGCGAGCTTTACCCTGTCCTGCCAGCCGGCGGTGTAGCACACCAGCGCGCGCAGGCCCTCCGCGTACGCCTTCTGCAGTGCGAGCGACCGGCGCACGTCCGGGTGCCTGGTGATCGGGACCCGCGGAGCTGTTTTGTCGCCCTGACGCAGCAGATCCGCCCCCTGTACCCGGCTTTTCGCGTACTCGAGGGCGTTGAGATAGCCGGTCGAGAGGGTCGCGATCGCCTTGGTGCCCACCATCATCCGGGCGTACTCGATGACGAGGAACATCTGCCGGATTCCATCGTGCGCGTCGCCGAGGAGCCAACCCTTCGCGGGCACGCCATGCTCACCGAAGGTCAGCTCGCACGTGTTCGACACCTTGAGCCCCATCTTGTGCTCGACGTTGGTGGCGAAGACACCGTTGCGTTCGCCGAGTTCGCCCGTGGTCGGGTCGAAATGGAACTTCGGGACGACGAAGAGGGAGAGCCCTTTTGTGCCCGGGCCTCCCGCGCCCTCGATACCTGCCGGCCTCGCCAACACGTAGTGGATGATGTTCTCGCTGAGGTCGTGCTCGCCGCTCGTGATGAAGCGCTTCACGCCCTCGATGTGCCATGAGCCGTCGGGCTGTGGCAAGGCGCGGGCGCGCCCGGCGCCGACGTCGGATCCCGCGTCCGGCTCGGTGAGCACCATTGTGGACGCCCAGCGCTTGTGGACGAACAGCTTCGCCCACTCCTTCTGCTCGGGCGTTCCCTCAACGTATAGCGTATGGGCGAACGACGGTCCGGAGGCATACATCCAAATAGGAGCGTTGGCGCCCAGGATCAGTTCCCCCAGCGACCACCAGAGCATCCGCGGCGCGCGCGTTCCGCCGAGCTCAATGGGCAGGTCGAGTCGCCAGAACTCGGAGTCCATGAACGCGTGAAACGAGCGGCGGAAGTCAGCCGGAAGGTCGGCGGCGTGAGTCGCGGGGTCGAACACGGGCGGCGTGCGGTCGCCGGAGGCGTAGCTCGGCGCGAGATCCTCGCGAGCGAGCCGGTCCACTTCGGACAGGACGCTGCGAGCGGTGTCCACGTCCATATCGGCGAACGGACCCGCGCCGAGTACGGAGTGGGTTCCACCGGTCGTGCCGTCAGCGCCGCCGAAGACCTCAAAGAGGTTGAATTCGAGGTCGCGAAGGTTGCTCTTGTAGTGGTTCATTCGAGGGCTCCCCCGCGTCGTTCCGGTCTTTTTGGGCCTGGACCGCCTTGTTACTCGGCGGTAGCCCACTATATTACTCGGCGGTAACCACGCGAGGGGGTCTCTGCTGTGACGACGCCCACAATTCGCCCGGTGGCACGTGCTCCGATCGCGGAAAAACGGGGCGAACGTCACCGTTGTAGTTTGGCGTCGTTGCTTTCGTTAGTACGCGGCGGGTTCGCCAGAGGCAATCAACGCGATAGATGCACCATGGCGAATGCCCGAGTCCGGCAATCCGGATAGCACGCGGACCAATCCCCAGGGGAGGCGCAGATGCTGAGCACCATGCTCCAGTCGTTGATCGCGCCGCGCTACCCACGCCGTTACATCGGCCGGCACCGCGCGCGAACGACGATCCAGATCGCCTCGAGATTCTCGAGCAGCCCCGGCATTCCCACGCAGCGCACAGCGGAGCCTGCGGAAGAGAGCGCGGTGTAGTTTCGCGTGCCGCGGGGCACGATCACGCGGGACGGTCCGTGGCCAACTCAGCCACGGGCCGTTCTCGTGCCACCGATCTCCCAGCTCGGCACCGCTGGCTCGGCCTCGGGCGCGGCACCGGTGTACTCCAACAAGAGCAGCGCGATGTCGTCGTCGAACTGCCCCCGTACCCACTCAACCAGCGCGCTCTCCAGCGATGCCAGTCCATGCTCGACGGTGCCGTGGCCGAGGAGAGCCCAAGCACGCTCGGCGGTGGGAAAGAACTCGCCGGAGCGTCGCGCCTCGGCGAGACCGTCGGTGTAGAGGAGCAGCCGGTCACCGGGTTCGAGGTGTTCGACCCGCGCCCGCACATCGGGTTCGAACCCGAGCGGCCGAGCCGGATGCGCTGGTTCGAGCGCGATCACACCGCCGCGACGCAGCAGCAGCGGGGGCGGATGCCCGCAGTTGACGACGGTCAAGGTGCCGCCACGCTCCTCAACGAGCGCCGCCGTGACGAAGTCCTCGTCGCCCCCGAAACGGGAAACGGAGCGGTCGAGATCCGCGACGATCTCGCGCAGGTCGGTCTGCTCGTACGCCACGTGGCGGTACGCGCCGAGCACGATGCTCGCCAGCCGGATCGCGTCGATGCCTTTTCCGCGCACGTCCCCGATGAGCATTCGCACGCCGTAGTCGGTGTCCAACGCCTCATAGAGATCCCCGCCGATGTCGGCGGCGGCGCTCGCCGATACGTACCGCGCCGCGATGGCCAGCTGCCCGACCTGAGGGCCGATTGGGCTGAGCACCGCCTGTTGGGCAACCGTTGCCAGACGGGCCAGCTCGGCGTAGCGCTGGTGCTGCACCTGGCCGACCACGCTCACCACGACGGCACCGGCAGTGGCGACCGCCAGGCCGATGAACCCCGCTACCGCCCGGCCGTCGACTCCGTCCGGGCCGAGCAGCACCGTGGCGACGCCGACCCCCGACGCGAGTAGCCCGACGCCCACGACGTAAGGCCAGGGAGCAAACGCGGCCGCGATGAAGGGTGCCGCCGCCAGCCAGCCAACCACCGAGGGCGTCGCACCGTCCGCGACATCGACGATGACCAGGAGCACGAGTACGCCAACGGCCGCGCCGATGCCGGCGGTGGCCTCGGGCGAGAGTGTCTGGCGACGCAATGGCATGCCTGTCTACGGTGGGTTCCGGGCGCAGAGACCAGCATGCCGGATCAGGTGTCGTCGTTCCGACACCGGAGGGTCGTTCGTGCCCGGCCGGCGCCGGGTTCCGTCCGTTCGGCCGGTGCGCGGATCAACGACGTATCAGCGAGTTATCCCTTGACGCAGATGACCTGACGCAGCCGGGCCACGACCTCAACCAGGTCAACCTGTTGCGCCATGACGCGGTCGATGTCCTTGTAGGCGCCGGGAATCTCGTCGATCACGCCGGAGTCCTTACGGCACTCGACGGCCTCCGTCTGGGTGACCAGATCCCTGATCGAGTATTGCTTTCGGGCCTGGTTCCGGCTCATCCGCCGACCGGCGCCATGGCTGGCCGAGTCGAACGCGGCGGGGTTTCCGAGACCACGCACGATGTACGAGTTCGTGCCCATCGAACCGGGAATGATGCCCAGTTCGCCGGCCGCTGCCCGAATCGCTCCCTTCCGTGTGACGAGCAGCACGAGGCCGTCGTGGGTCTCCTCGGCGACGTAGTTGTGATGGCACGAGACCTCGTCCTCGAACATCGCGGCATGAAACCTTCGCCCTACGACGGAACGAAGCAACGCCATCATGACGGCGCGGTTGCGTCGGGCGTACTCCTGCGCCCAGAACAGGTCGCGGCGGTACTCCTCCATCCGCCGTGTGCCGTTGACGAAGACGGCGAGGTCACGGTCGGGGAGATCGGCGTTGTGCGGCAGCGCCCGGGCCTTCTCGATGTGGTACTGAGCCAGCTCGTTGCCGATGTTGCGGGAGCCGGAGTGGAGCATGAGCCAGACCCGGTCCGACTCGTCCAGGCAGACCTCGAGGAAGTGGTTGCCGCCGCCAAGCGTGCCGAGTTGGGCCTCGGCCCTCGCGCGGAGGCGGCCGGCGATGTGGGTCAGATCGTCGTACGAGGTCCAGAACTCGCGCCAACCCGTGATCCCGGTCTGCATGGTGGCCGGGTCCACGGGTCGTGTGTGCGACGCGAAACCGACCGGGATGGCCTTCTCGATCTCCGCGCGCAGCCGACTGAGGTCGTCCGGGAGGTCATCGGCCGTGAGGCTGGTGCGCTGAGCGGTCATTCCGCAGCCGGATGTCGACACCCACCGCGGCCGGCGCGACGGCGTCGCGCATAGCGATGACAGCGCCAACGGCGGCACCCTTGCCGAGGTGGACATCGGGCATGACGGCCAGCCCGTGGATCCACGGCAGCGCCGCCACCGCGTGCAGCTGGCGCATGGTGTCGGGCTCTACCTCGGCCGGGTCGGCCCACATCCGGATGTCGGTGCGGTCTCCCGGTACGGTCGTGTGCGGCATTACACGATCATTGTGCGCTCGGCGGTTGTGCTCAGTCGCGTGCTTTTCGCCGGCGTGGTTGCCCGTGGCCCGCGGGCTGCGGCTAGGTCGCGTCCTCCGCGAGCACCTCGTAACGCACGTCGATGACACCGAGGCCGAGGCTGGCGATGGAGCTGAATGCCGCTTTGGACAGGTTGAGGCAGCGTCCGGGAACGAATGGCCCGCGGTCATTGATGCTGACCACGACAGACTTTCCGGTGGAGGGGTTAGTGACGCGGACGCGGGAGTTGAAGGGCAGGCTCCTGTGCGCGGCGGTCATGGCCGCCGGGTTGAAGGTCTCGCCACTCGCGGTGTGTTGCGGCTCATCGTTGAACGACGCCTCGCACGAGCCCGTCGAGATCACTGCGCCGTTACCGGCCGGCGGTACCGCCGTGGTCGTCGGCGGATCGGGCGGGTTAGGCGGCCGAATCTCGCGGCTGATCCGGTTGGCCAGCACATCGCGGTCGGCCGGTGGATAGTCAGCCATGTCGTTGTTGCCAGGAACTCCGCCCCCGGAGCCGGTGGTGACCGCGCTGAACTCGATGGCGACGCCGGCGCCGCCGATGAGGACACCGGTAATGGTGAGGGCCGCGGCGGCGGGAAGGAGCCGAGTACTTGGCTTCGAACGCGACCGCTTTTTGTGCACCCAGGCGCCGTGGCGGGCCTGGCGGATGTGGCGGCCGGTATAAGGGTCAGCCAAGTGGGTCACCCTTCGTGAGGCGGCATGTCCAGCACAGCTCCACGGCCGGTTACTCGCCGTAACAGCGCGCCGAGATCGACCGTAACGGATCAACATCCGTCCGAGTCAAGCCAACTCGGCACGCGTGTCACGAAATGCGGCTTATCTGCACCCGATCAGGTGATCCTCCTGGGCTGTTCACCCGATATCCGGCATCCGCGCCTACATCGGGCGATCGTCGTATTCTTCAACGACGCGGCGGTCGGCCGGATTCGTCGGCGTGGACGTGACGACCCGGCGGCCCCGGCGGCCAAACACGAACATTGTCATGATCAGCCCGATAGCGCCCGCCGCCATCAGCACCCGGCCGACGCCGCGGGTTACCCCGGTCGTGTCCGGTCTAACCGTCTGGCCCGGCCCACCCGAACCAGCGCGTGCGCCTCGACGACGCGAACAGCGCCTTCTCGCGCGCGAGCTCGCTGGACGGCCCGAGGAAGGGCGCAATCGGCGACGGCCCGGACAGGAAGTCCGCGTCGACCTTGCCGACCAGGCCGGCGCCGAACTCGATGTAACACGATCCCTTGCCGTCGTACGGCTTAGGCGGTTGCATCTCGTAGATGCTCGCGGCGATCTGATCGGCGACTGCCCGCGCCGCCGTCTCCGCGAACACTCCCGCCCTGGGCACGGGCGCGTCCGCGCAGTCGCCGATCGCGTACACATTGGAGAAGCGAGTGCTCAGGGTGCGTGGATCGACGGCGACCCAGCCGTCGTTTCCGCCCTCGGTCAGTCCGGACGCCTGGACGACGGCCGGCGCGCGGTGCACGGGGATGCCGATGAACAGGTCGTAGGAGACGTCCTCCGCCTTGAGCGTGGCGATGTGGTTGGTCGGATCGAGTGCGGCAACCCGCCGGCCTGGCGTATACCCGATGCCCCGTACATCAAGCGCTTGCACGATCGCCTCGGAGGTCTCCTTCGACACCGGTATCGGCGAGTCCATAGGGCTGATCACCCGAATCTCCGTCGCATCCCGTATGCCACGATCGACGAGGTGTTCGTGCAGCAGTAAGGCTGCCTCGTACGGTGCCGGCGGGCACTTGAACGGCACGCCGAGAATCCCGATGACGATCCGCCCACCGGGGAACGACGCCAGAGAGTCGCGCAGGCGTTCGGCGCCGTCAACGGAGTAATACTCGTGTCCGTCCTCGACAAAGCCCGGGGTGGCCTCGGGGTCGTAATCAGCCCCGAGTGCGACGACCAGAATGTCGGGTGTGTACGTGCCGCCGTCGGTGACCACGTGGCGCTGCCGCGGGTCGATCGATAGCACCCGTTCCTGGCGGAACTCGACGCCCGGCTTGGAGATGTCCCGGTACGGGCAGCGGACCTCCTCTCGGCTTCGTCGGCCGACGAGTAGGTCGAGCTTCGAGAACCCGAAGATGAACGAGTCGCTTTGATCAACTAAGGTGATCCGGGCTTCGCGGCTGAGCGACTGCGATAGCCGGGTGGCGAGTTCGAGTCCGCCGAAGCCCGCGCCCAGGATCAGTACGTGCTGCATCAACCGAGCGTAGCGAGCACACCACTCGATCATGCCGTTCCCACCGCGCAAGGGTGCGTTCATACTCAGCGTCTCTGGTGATCCACGTAGGGAAGGGGCGCACGCTCCATGCCACATTCGAGCCGTGCGCCACGACGACTGAGAAGGTCGTCGTCGGCCATCCTGCCGCTGCCGACGCGGCGGCCATGGCGACCAGAAGCTGAATCAATCCCGGCACCGTGGCCGTCGACAGCCTAGGCAACGTTTACACGGACTCTGGGCTGACGCTGTGGGAAGTTCGATCGGACGGGGGCTTTCATCGGCGAGTGGTTCACGCCCATGCCGGGCGCCATCGTAGTCGACGCACAGGATCGCGTGTTCCAGGTCGACGCGGAGATCAGGCTGCTGGGGTCCGCGGCTGCTCGGTGCGTTTGGAGTGGCGCTGATCGGCGGCGGCGTCCTCGTCGCCGACCCCAGGCTGCGCTTCCCGCCCGGGACACCCGAAGGCATTCCCGAGACCATGAGCTGGCACGGAATGCCCCACGCCTGGGCCCCGGTGCTTGGCTTCCTGGCGCTGAGCCTGGCGTGCTTCGTCTTTGCTCGCCGGTCGCTCGGCCGGCGCGAGCGGCGATGGGCGGCGTTCAGCATCTTCACCGGAATCGCCATCCAGGTGCTCGGCGCCGTACCCAACCTGAGAATGAATTTCATCCCGTTGTGGGTCGCGATGGTGCTCGGGTTCGGCTGGCCTCCGCCCAGGCGGCGCGGCTTCTGCCTCGACCGCCGAGGGCCTGATAGTTCTCCACAGTGGATCGTGGTCGTTTGACTCCGGGAATCCGGCGTCGCGCGACCACGATCCACAGCAAGCCGTGCGCGCCGACGGTCAACGATGGCGAGCCCTCGAGGATTTCGCCGATGCGCTCCACCTGGTCGTCGAGTTCGCGGCGTCGCCTGGCACTGAGCGGATGAAGAGTTTCCCCGCACCATGACAACGGCGAAGGATCGATCCCTGCGCGCACGTCGTTTTGCCGATACCCTGTGCCCCTGATCGTCCGAGGGTCTCGGTGAGGGGTTCGTCATGCTTGGTCCCGGTGCGCGGCGATTGCCGCAGGTCTTCGTGGTCGTCCTCGTCGCGGCGGCAATTGGGGTTGGCGTTCCGGGCTCGGCCGCGGCCGCGTCGCCGTCGGCCGTCATAAGCCAGGTGTACGGGGGCGGGGGAAACTCCGGTGCGCCGTTCACGCACGACTACATCGAGCTGTTCAACCGGGGCACGTCTTCGGTCGATCTGAGCGGCTGGTCGGTGCAGTACACCAGCGCCACCGGTACCGGCAACTTTGGTTCGGCGGCGAATCTCATTACCCCGCTGGGCGGCGTCCTCGCGCCCGGTCAGTACCTGCTCGTGCAGGAGTCCACCAACGCCGCGGTTGGAGATCCTCTGCCCACACCAGACGTCACCGACGCGACTCCGATCGCGATGGCGGCCGGAGCCGGCAAGGTCGCGTTGGTCAACACGTCGACACCGCTTGGATGCAATGGAGGCTCCACTCCGTGCCCGCCTTCAGCCCTTGCACAGATCGTTGACCTGATCGGTTACGGCTCTGCGAACTTTTTCGAGGGCTCCGCCGCGGCTCCCGGACTCTCCAACACCACGGCGGCCCTCCGCCTCGGCGGTGGGTGTCAGGACACCGACGTCAATTCCGCAGACTTCGTTGCGGGCACACCGGCACCCAGGACGACCGCCACGCCGCTCAACTCGTGCCCTACCGACTTCCCGCCGGACGTATCCGCGAGCTCGCCCGCGAATGGCGCGACGAACGTGCCGGTGCGTGCGAGCATCGTCATCGCCTTTACCGAGCCGGTGACAGTGGCCGGTTCGTGGTACGAAATCTCCTGCTCCTCCACGGGCGCCCACGCAGCGGTGCAGAGCGGCGGACCGCAGGTCTACGCGCTCAATCCCACTGTGGACTTCTCCATGGGCGAGACGTGCACGGTGACTGTGACCGCCGCTCTCGTCACCGATGTGGACGCCGACGACCCACCGGACACCATGACGGCCGACCGCGTGGTCGGCTTCACCACCACCGCCGCCACGCCGCAGGCCATTCACGAAATCCAGACCGGGGCGCACCTGTCGACATTGGACGACCAGCCTGTCTCGGGGGTGTCCGGCATTGTGACCGCGATCCGGTCCAATGGCTTCTACTTCCAGGACCCCAATCCGGATAACGACGAGGCCACATCCGAGGGTCTGTTCGTCTTCACCTCGTCCTCACCCACCGTTGAGATCGGCGACGAGGTCGCCGTTAACGGCACGGTATCCGAGTTCAGGCCCGGCGGTTCTGCGGCCGCGAACCTGACGATCACTGAGATCGTCAGCCCAGCGACGTACCTCATCTCGTCTGACAATTCGCTGCCGGCCGCCACCGTGATCGGTGCCGGTGGTCGAGTGCCGCCAAGTGAGGTCATTGAGGACGACTCCACCGGAGATGTCGAGACGGGCGGGGTGTTCGACCCCGCCACCGACGGGATCGACTTCTACGAGAGCCTCGAGTCGATGCTGGTGCGGGTCAACAACCCGGTCGCGACGGGGCCGCGGAACGACTTCGGCGAGATCTCGGTGATCGCTGACGACGGCGCCGGCGCGAGCGTTCGTACCGCGCGGGGCGGAATACTGCTGCGCGCGACGGATGCCAACCCGGAGCGGATCTTCCTCGACGACGTGCTGGCCGCGACGCCCGCCGCGAACGTGGGCGACCACTTCTCCGGCCCGGCGATCGGGGTGCTCGACTACAGCTTCGGCAACTTCAAGCTCCTCGTGACCTCCGCGCTCTCGACGGTCAGTGGATCCTTGGCACGCGAGGTGACGCCCGCCATCGGCACGGGGCAGCTCTCGATCGCGAGCTTCAACGTGGAGAACCTCGATCCAGGTGACGGGACCCGCATCAACGACCTCGCAGCCCAGATCGTGAACAACCTGCGCTCGCCCGACCTCATCGGCGTACAGGAGGTTCAGGACAACAACGGTCCGACGAACAACGGCGTGGTTGACGCCGATGCGTCCTTGGGCGCGCTCATCTCGGCCATCCAGGCCGCCGGCGGCCCCCTGTACTCGTACCGCATGATCAACCCTGAGAACAATCAGGACGGTGGCGAGCCAGGCGGCAACATCCGGGTCGCGTTCCTATTCCGTACCGATCGTGGGCTGGCCTTCGTCGATCGGCCCGGTGGTACGCCGACGGCTGCCACGTCCGTGGTGGCCGGGTCCGGCGGGCCCGAGCTTTCGTTCAGCCCAGGGCGGATCGCCCCCGGCGATCCGGCCTTTGCCGCGAGCCGCAAACCCCTCGCGGGTGAGTTCACACATCTGGGTCGGCACATGTTCGTTGTCGTCAACCACCTGAACTCCAAGGGCGGCGACGATCCGCTGTTCGGGCGCTTCCAGCCACCGACGCTGTCGAGCGAGGCGCAGCGCGTACAGCAGGCCCAGATCATTAACGAGTTCGTAGATCAGATTCTCGGTCTGGATGCGAACGCCGACGTCGTCGTACTGGGCGACCTGAACGATTTCGAGTACTCGCCGCCGTTGATGACGCTCAAGGGCGGGGTCCTCTTCGATCTCGTGGAGACGCTGCCACTGAACGAGCGGTACTCGTACGTGTTCGAGGGCAACTCCCAGACGCTCGACCACATCCTTGTCTCGAGTCATTTGCAGGGCGACCTCGCCGGGTTCGACATGGTGCACATGAACGCCGAGTTCGGCGCCCAGGCCACCGACCACGACCCGCCGGTGTCCCGGTTCTGCACCGACTCCACCGCGCCCACGTTGTCGGTGTCTGTGTCGCCGGACTCCTTGTCGCCGCCCAATCACAAGTACCGGACCGTGCAGGCGACCGTGACCGTCTCGGACGCCAGCGACCCGTCGGTGGCGGCGACCCTGGTCTCGGTGAACTCCAACGAACCCGACAACGCTCCGGGCGGCGCGGACGGAAGCACCGTCAACGACGTCGTGATTGTCGATCAGGACACGTTCCAGCTCCGGGCCGAGCGCTCGGAGGTCGGTGCTGGACGGCTGTACACGGTCACCTATTCGGCCACAGACGCTTGTGGCAACACGAGTATCGCTACGGCCACGGTCTCGGTGCCGGTTTAGGCGCGCCGGAGGGTCCGATCTCAGTCCGCGGTCACGATGCCGTTCTCGTCGGTTCCGTTGCCGTCCCAGTCGCCGACGACCGGAAGGTGCCGGGTTGGTCCGTAGGTCGACGGCCGGATTTCGTGGCCGCCGTCGGACGCCGCGGCGGCGAGCAGGAACGTGTCGTCGGACGACCGGAAGGTTCCAATGTCGTCGACGTGGTCTCCATTCCAGTCTCCGACCACGGGCGTGTCGTTGGCGGCGCCGAAGACCTCCGTTCGTGTCGAACCATCCGGTCGCCGCAGGGAGAACGCCTGACTCCCAGGGGAGTAGGTTCCGACGTCGTCAACGCCGTCGCCATCCCAGTCGCCGATGATCGGCAGATCGCCTGCGGCACCGAACACCTGCGACGGGCGGGCTGTCACACCACGGATCGTGTAGAAGGAGAACCGGCGCGTCAGCGGGTCGTAGACCCCGATCTCGTCTCCGCCCTCGCCGTCCCAGTCGCCGGCGATCGGGATCGCGCCGAACGGTCCCACCGGCGGCGTCGTCACGAAGCGTCGACCGGAGGCGACCTCGCCGCGCACCAGGAACGTGCGGTTGGCCGGGTTGTAGACGCCGACCGTGTCCCGGCCATCGCTGTCCCAGTCCCCGGCTAACGGGCACAACGCGCCCGGTCCGGAGATCAACGGGATGCCCAGCTCGGCGGAGAGCATCCATACCAGGGGCCCGTGTTCGCTCCACCAACTCGTCTGCCGCGTCGCACCCGCCACCGAAAACGAGAAGTGCACGTGTGTGTCGTGTGGATCAGGGGTGCTGGTGTACGGCCGCCAGTGGGCGTCGTCGTTGCCGACACGGTAGATCTGGTGGTTCCAGATGATGTAGGTAATGCCGAGACGGCGCGCCATCGCGTTGCGGTTGCCCCGTTCATCGGTGCGCAGCAGCCAGTTCAGTACGCGGTCAACAAGGGCCCGGTCTGACGGTCGGCTGGCCACCACGTGCCAGTCCCAGGCTCGTCCGTCGGCATGGTCGGAAAAGTCGCCCGAGTCATTGGCGATCTTTTTGCACACCGCGGTCCCGTCGTCGTCGCCGCCCACTTGAGAAAGGATCAATGTCCGGAACTCCGCCACGCCTGGCCGGTCGACGAGCGGGTTCGCGCAGGCGGTGACCTTGGTGCGCATCGGGTAGGCGTCTATATCGCGGAGGTTCAGCGTCTTCTTGGTGTCGGTCTGGCCTAGGGCGCTCACGACGGCCGCGCAAATCGCCGTCACGACGACCGCCACGATCCCGTATCGAGGCCATCCCCGACCACGCACTGCGCCTCCCCGACGACCGGCGCGCTGAGAGGGCCGCACGCACGGCAACGGAAAGAGTACGCGCCGAATCCTGCGACGACGAGTGCGCTCTGATCTCAGACGTTGGCGCCGGACTACGACCGCATCGCCCGCGTTACGAATTAGCCAATGCATGATCCGATGTTGACAGGCAAGTATCGGCTTGCATAACGTGTGGTGTGTGGGTGACGTCTTCAAGGCCTTGGCCGATCCCACGCGCCGCACGATCCTCGACGAGCTGACCGACCGGAACGGGCAGACGCTCTTTGAGATCTGCTCGCGCCTGGTGGCTAAGCACGGGCTGGACTCGTCGCGGCAGGCGATTTCGCAGCATCTCGACGTTCTGGAGGCCGCGGGTCTAGTCGAGACGAGCCGCGAGGGCCGTTACAAGTTCCACTACATCAACACCACGCCGCTCGAACCGATCGTCGAGCGATGGCTCAAGAAGGCTGGGAAGGATGCCGGTGGCCGCCTTGGCACCGACGCCGGCACCGGCGGGAGGGATCGACATGAGAATCAACCTGGCCAGCGTGCTCGTTGACGACCAGGAGAAGGCGCTGCGGTTTTATACCGACGTCCTCGGGTTCAAGGAGAAGACCAACGTTCCGGTGGGTGAGGATCGGTGGATCACCGTGGTCTCCCCGGAGGATCCGGATGGCACCGAGCTCCTCCTCGAGCCCGACGGACACCCGGCGGCCAAGCCGTTCAAGGAGGCGCTGGTCGCCGACGGCATCCCGTTTACTTCCTTCGCCGTCAACGACGTCCGGGTGGAGCACGAGCGGCTGCGCGGGCTCGGGGTGCGCTTCACCCAGGAGCCGGCGGATATGGGGCCGGTGACCACGGCGGTGCTCGACGACACGTGCGGCAACCTGATCCAGATCGCCCACCAGAGGTCCTAGGACAGAGGCCGATTCGGGGCTGACCGCTCGTGATGGTGTTAGACGCTCGGACGATAGCGAGTGCCGCGGAGCGGTCGTAGCGTGTCGCCATGACTCGATCTCGTTCGTTCACGGGCACTGTCACCACCGCCGTGCTTGTCGTCGCCTTCGGAAACCAGTGGGTCTCCGACTGGATTGCCGACCAGTTCACGGGCGACAACGTGCTGAGCTGGCTGATGGGTCAGCTCACGTATCCATCGTGGTCGTTGTCCTTCTCGGGTTCAGACGCGGAATTACGCAGCGTGGTTGCGAGCGATGTAAGGGCGATCCTCACGATTGGCCTCGTGTACGTCCTGCTGGTGGCGTTCCGTAAGACGTTCCCGGAGGGATTTGCTGGGTTCATCCTGGGATGGTCGACGCTTATCTTCGCCTCGGCGGCTGCGGCCTTCGGGTCTGCGTTCGTCGCGTCGGGCGCGACCGTGCTGGGGGCGTTGAACGCTGCGGCCGTCGGATCCGTCTATGGGCTGTTCGTTGGCTGGATCGTCGGCTTCGTCGTATCCGTGGGCAGAAACATCCCCTTGCTTCGGGGATCGTCGGGGCGGAGCCGCGAGACCGTAGCTGGCTAGGACGCCGAAGCGGCGCTGATCGTTCGCCCTCGTGGATCGAACCACCCGGCGCGGAGATGTTGCGTCTGGTCCGGTGAGAGTACGGTTCGTCCGACAACAAGGGCCCTGGCTTGGGCGGTTGCCCAGCCAGGGTTTCTTGTAGCGGCGGTATCCGCCAACATGAGCCCGTTGTCCAGCTGCGTCCCGGGGCCGGGACGGTGCCGGCGGCCACCGTATCCGAGTAACGTAGCTGAGATCGCATGCTGGCTCACGGGCAAGGATGGCCTTCCCGGGGCTGGCCAGATCGGGCACGGCCCTGGACCTCGGCACCGTGCAACGCCGTTCGACGCGGCGTTATGCGAAACGTGCCCGACATACAAACGGCACGCCTTGTGACTACGCGCGTCGCAAGAGCGGTGACGTTGACGGGGGGACGCGTGGGGACTCGTGGGCCGATCCTGGCGTTCGCAGGACTCCTGGCCCTCATTGGCGCCTCGTACCTGGTGTGGCCGGCGCTTGCCCCCGCTGCGGCCGCGTCGGTTGGCGTCGGGTCCGCCGCCGCCGTGGCCGTGGGTGTTCGGCGCTTCCGACCGCGCCAGGCGGCAGCGTGGAGGCTTGTTGGTGCTGCCCTGCTCGCGCACGCAGCGGCCCGCACCGTGTACCTCCTGCTCCCCGGCGATCCGGGTAGTCTCAAACCGTTTGTCTGGATCACCTTCGCCCTGCACCTGACGATGTTGGTCCTCCTCGTCGCCGGCATCCGTGGGCTCGCCCGATCGAGCGTTCATGGCCGGGTCGCCGTGATCGACGCCGCAGTCGTCCTGCTCGGTGTGGGTCTGCTTGGCGGCGCTGTCGTCGTGATGGGGTCGGGAGAGGTACCCGGCCTGGCCGGACTCGTGAGCTACGCCGGGGTAGGCTACCTGCTCCGCGATGTCATCATCGTCGCCGTGATGATCAGCTTTGTGACAGCGGTGCGGTGGAACACCTCGGTCCTGCTGCTCGTCTTGAGCGTGGCGGGGCTCCTCGCGAATGATGCCCTCTTCCGGGTGAGCCGCATCGACGGGGACTGGGTGCCTTCCGGGCCACTCGCGCTGTGCTGGTTGGTGTTCTTCGTCGCCACAGGGTGCGCCGCACTGGATCCGTCGATGGCCGAGCTCGTTCCGCGGGAAAGGACGGAGGTCGCACCGCTGGGGCTGGGCCTCCTCGTGGCCGGAGCCGCGCTGCCCTTCGCCGTGATGGCGATCGGTGCGTTTCAGCCGACATGGCCTTATCGAGCGCCGGTCGCCGCCGCGGCCACCGTCATCCTGCTCCTGGCCCTGACCCGCATCGTCGACGTGGCCATCCGGTTGCGGCGTCAGGTCCGCGGCGAACAGGTCCTCCGCGATGCCAGCGCCGAGCTTGCGTCCGCATTGGACGCCTCCGAGGTCTCAGCAACGCTCGACGGAGCCGTACGCCGCCTCCTGCCGCCGGGCGAGCACTATCGGCTCTCGCTGATGCAGTTGAATCCCCATCCAACCGGGGAGTCGACCGGCCTCCAGGACCGAACAGAGCAGACGACTGACGCGGCGAGCCTCGACGCCTTGACGCACGGTGTCGAGCATGCGGAGCGAGGCGGGCCGACGCTTGAGATCGCCCTGAGCCGAAAGGCCCATCCGGATGGTCGTACCGATTTATCCACAGTGGATGGATACGGCGCACCGACCGCGGCGGGGCCGGAGGCTGCCGGACCGCCGACACTCGTGGTACGGGCGGATCGCGTCGCACTCTCCGCTTTGGAGCCGCGCCTCGAGGTCCTCGCTATGCAGGCCGGCCTCGCCCTGGAACGGATGCGGCTCAATGGCGAGATCATCAGGCACACGAACGACGCCTACTTCCGGAGCCTCGTCCAGAACAGCGCCGACATCATCTTGATCATCAACGACGAGAACCGGATCCAGTACGCGAGTCCGTCGGCCGACTCGATCTTTGGTGACGTTCCGCTCTCCGATATGCCACTCCCCGTCTTGGTCACGCACCCCGAACGACGCGTCGCGGACGCGTTCCTCGAGCGGGCTCGCACGGACGGTGGCCGGCACCCGCGTGGCGGGGGGACCACGCCGCCCTGGACGGTGCACACGGCCAATGGCGGGCTGGCGGACGTCGAGATCTCGGTTCAGGATCTGCGGGACGACCCTTCGATCGGCGGCCTCGTCGTGACCATGCGCGACATCACCGAACGACGACGACTCGAGCGGGAGCTCCACTACCGAAGCAACCATGATGCGCTGACCGGTCTGGAGAACCGGCTTCCGTTCAGCGAGCGCCTCGAGGCGGCGGTGGCCTCCGCGAAGGAGTCGGGTGGCGTGGCCGCCATCCTCTACATCGACCTTGACGATCTCAAGCTGATCAATGACGGACTCGGGCACAGCACAGGTGACGCCGTCCTGATCACAGTGGGCGAGCGACTGGGAACCTTCGTCGCTACCAACGGTGCCGCCCCTCGGGATGCGGCCGCTCGACTCGGCGGTGACGAGTTCGTGGTCCTGCTGGCGGAGCTTTCCGACGAAGCGGCCGCGGACGAGGCGGCCGACCGGCTCGTGGCGACCTTGCGCGAGCCGGTCGACGTCGATGGTCGCGAGGTGAGCTGTCGGGCGAGCGTCGGGGTCGCCACGACCTCGCGAAGTGCTGACACAGCGACGGCGTTGTTACGCGATGCCGACCTGGCTCTCTATGCCGCTAAGGGCACCGGCAAGGGGCAGTGGCGTCACTACGAGTCGTGGATGCGACGCACGGTCATGGCACGGCTGGAGCTGCGAGCCTCCTTGGAACGGGCCGTCGACGACGGCGCGCTGCTGGTGCACTACCAGCCGATCGTGGACCTCGAGGTCGGTTTCCCGGTGGGCTTCGAGGCGCTCGTACGCTGGCAACATCCGACCCAGGGGCTGCTGCTTCCCGATCAGTTCATCGACGTCGCGGAGGAGTCCGGACTCATCGTCCCGATTGGATCGCGGGTCCTCGCCACCGCAATGAGGGACGCCAAGCTGTGGTCCGAGATCACCGGCTCCGAGCCCTACGTCGGCGTGAACGTCTCGGCCCGCCAGTTCCGCGGCCAGAGCTTCCCGGCCGAGGTCCGGCGGCTGCTGAAGGAGACAGGACTGGCTCCACATCGGCTGATGCTGGAGATTACCGAGAGCCTGTTGCTGCGCGACGACGACAGCGTTTGGCAGGATATGCAGGCCTTGCGTCGCATCGGTGTGCGCATTGCCATCGACGACTTCGGCACCGGCTTCTCGTCACTGAGCTATCTGCGTAAGGTACCGCTCGACGTGGTGAAGCTCGACCGCCTGTTCATCCAGACGATGACCGATTCGCCGCAGCAGCGCGAGCTGGTTGAAGGCATCGTCAGGCTGACGAATGTCCTTGGCCTGCAGGTCATCGCCGAAGGCATCGAGACGGACGAGGAACGGGCCCACGCCATCCGGGTCGGCTGCGCGTTCGGTCAGGGCTATATGTTCAGCAGACCCATGCCCGTCCGGGAGGCGTCCCGATGGCTCACGCAGCAGGCGCCCGTGTATATCGGACGTTGACCGGCTCGTCGCCGGGCGCAGCGTCGTCCCGTCCCGATGCGGGCGGCGAGCCCGTCCACCATCCGCCGCGCGAGCCACAGGCCGCGTCCGCCTTGCGCATCGTTGGGCGGCGCATTTGTCCCAATGCGATCGCGCGGGTGGACGGTTGCGCCGTCACTGGTCAGCGAGCGCGGCCGTCGCGTTCGCCAATGCGGCCATTGCGTCGACTGCCTCGGAGTTTGATAGCCCCTGTTCAATGCAGAGTGAGCGCCAGGTCCAGAAGGAGATGGCGTGGGCCAGGACCGCGCGGAGCCGCCGTCGCCGATCGGCGTCGACGACGAACGGCTGTAACAGCAGGTCGCGGAGTTGGCTGTCGCGGTCGTCGAGCGCCTGGCGTCGGACAGGAGGAATCGATGCCTTGTCCCGGTAGATGCGGGTGAGCATCGCCTCGCCCTCGCGATAGAACCGGTACAGGTCCGCCAGGCCTACCCGAATGCGCGAGATTGGGTCAGGCGTGGCGCGCCAAAGGGCGGGGTCGGGCGGCACCTGTCCAGACAACCAATGTGCCGAGCACGCGTTGAAGATCGCCTCGTCGTCCGCGAAGTGGCGGTAGATCGTGAGCCGGGTGAGCCCTGCCTCGCGGGCGATGCCCGCGATGGTGGTCTCGGCGGGCCCGACCGTGCCGTGAAGGTGCACGGCGGCTTCGATAATGCGCTGCCGTGTGTGCTCGACATGCTCGGCCCGCTTACCCATCTTGTACGCGCGGGATTTTGGAGTACGTGCCTGTTCACTCAATCGTTGACACCCCTGGGGGTAGCGGTGGGAGTATTAGTGGTACACCAGTGTATCGCGAATATGAGGGGGCAACATGAGCGGCATCGGCGTTCCGGCACTGACCGTCGTCCATCCGGGCGAGGGCCGGGCTGGGGATCTTGGTTCGATAGGCGTCGTATTCAAGTTGTGGGGGCATGACACCGGTGGGGCGTTGTCGATCGTGGAACATCCGTTTCCCGTTGGAGCACTGGCCCCGCCTCATCTGCACACGATGGAGGATGAATACTCGATCGTGACCGAGGGCGAGATCGGGTTCCGGTCGGGTGATCGCGAAGTAGTGCTCGGCGCCGGAGGCTATATCACTAAGCCCCGCGGGGAGCTCCACACGATGTGGAACGCTGGCAAGACGCCGGCGCGCATGATCGAAGTGATCAGCCCGGCCGGATTCGAGAACTTCTTCCGGGACATGACGGACCTGACGGTTGGCGGGGCGCCGTCGCGCGACGCGGTGACGCAGCTCGCCGATAAGTATGGTCTGGAGTTCGGCCAGGCCACGTGGCTGCCAGACATCGTCGCCCGGTACGACCTCACGCCACCACCAGGAAATTGACGTGCCTTGGCCCGCCGGCTGGCGCATGGCCCCGGCCAGCTAGCCGGGTAGGTTTCGGCCTATGCGATTCGACCGCTACACCGTGATTCTGTTGACGCTGCGGCCGGATGCGCCCGTGATGACGGACGAAGAAGCGGCCGAACTTCAGGACCGACACCTGGCGCACGGTGCCGATCTGCAGGATCGCGGGCTGGTCCTGGCTCGCGGACCGCTGACCGAGCAGGACGACGAGCGCTTTCGTGGATTCTCCATATGGTCGGTGGACGCGGCGAAGGCGCGCGAGCACGCCGAAGCCGATCCGGCGGTGCG
>JAXIPB010000053.1:0-4918 GCA_045403155.1 Micromonosporaceae bacterium | reverse complement strand
CCTGCGCGTCTAGCAACTCGCGATCAACACGAGACATCCCCTGCACACGATCATGATCGGACACCGTGGACGCCCAGCAGCGGATCAACACGCCGAATTGTTCAGCAGTCTCCTAGCCGCCGTCAGCGCCGATCATGACCTGGAGGTCATGATCGGCGCGGTTTGGCGACGCTCAGCTCATGATCGACTTGCGTAGGCTTTGTTAGGCGTTGGCGAGGCGCTGCGCCGCGTCGAAGGTTGCGGCGCCGAAGAGTACGAGCCGAGCCTCCACGACCGTTGTGCGTGCCTCGCGAAGCGCCGTTAGCGCCTGCATGACCGCGTCGTCCAGCGGCCAGCCGAAGATGCCTGCGGAAATCAAGGGAAACGCCACGCTCGTCGCTCCCAACTCGTCGGCCACGGCGAGCGAACTCGCGTAGCAGCCCCGCAACAGGGGCGCCTGATCAACGCCAGGCTGATGGATTGGTCCGACCGTGTGGATGACCCAACGGGCCGGCAACCGGCCGGCGGTGGTGGCGGCAGCGTGTCCGGTCGGTAGGCCCTGCGGAAATCGCGATTCGCGCAGCCCGCGGCACTCCTGGAGAATGGCCGGCCCACCCCGGCCGTGGATGGCTCCATCGACGCCGCCCCCGCCCATGAGCGACGAGTTTGCGGCGTTGACGATCGCGTCGACGTGTTGTTCGGTGATGTCGCCCTCAACCAGCTCGATGCGCATGCCGTTTATCGTGCCGCAGCGTCAGGCTGTCCGAAAAGTCGCCTCGACAGCAGAGTCGCGCCCGCGACGGCCGCCGGCATGACAAGCACCGCGCCGAGCGGGATGAGGAAACAGATGAAGCTGGCTATGCCGAAGCCGAGCGCCATCGGGCGCCGCGCGCGGAGCATCAGCCGCCGGTCACGGTACCGCAGCCCACGGCGTTCGAACGGCACGCTCGAGAGCTCAAGCGCCAGCACCCATCCGCCGACCATCGCGCCCAGAAGGAACGCGGCCACCTGGCCGATGATCGGGACGAGGCCTATCAGGAACACCGGGATTCCGAACGCAATTGTCTTTGTGATAAGCCGCAAACTGTCCACGATGGAGCGAGGAAGCGTACGCCAGAAGGAGACGTTGATCTCGCCGGGAACGCCGCCGAGTTTGTCCTCGACGTTCTTCGAGATCGCCTCGTAGAACGGCTGCCCGATCAGAAGCGTGAGCGCGGTAAATATCAGGATGCTCAGCAGCAGCCATACAGCGATGATCGCGACGCTCACCAGGAGTCGAGTGGTTTGCCGGACACCCCCCGACCAGCCGTCGGCGAACGGGGTGATGAATTCGGCCAGATTGTCGGAGAAGTAGACCATTGCGACGAGCGCGCCGGCCAGCAGCACACCGGACATGACGGCCGGCACGAGGCCGAGGAACATCAGTCGCGGGCTGCGGGCATACATGCCGAGGCCGCGCAGCAGGAAGCCGACGCCCGTGGCGAAATCGCGCCCCGCCCCCGTCGCCCGCGGGCGCGAGCCGCCGGGCGCGCTAGCTACCACCTGATGATCCGCCACTCCCACGACATTAGTGCCGGGCCGCCACCGGCGCCGATCCAACCAACCCCACCAAGATCTCCACGATCATGAGCTCAGCGTCGCGAAACGGCGTCGATCATGACCTCCAAATCATGATCGGCGCAGTTAGTCGGCGCAGTTTCGCGAGCGCAGTTAGGGGGTGAGGCGGACGCGGACACGGCGATTCGCCTTGCCCTTGCTCTCCACCTTGACCACGGCGACGGTGCCGATCTGGGTCGTCGACGCGACATGAGTGCCGCCATCGGCCTGCACATCGAGGCCGACGATGTCCACGATGCGGATCTCCTGCTCGTTCGCGGGGATCAGGTTGGACTGGGTACGGATGATGTCGGGCAGCGCGAGCGCCTCGTCGCGCGCGAGTACCCGTACATCGATCCGGCGGTCGGCCGCGACCTCGGTGTTCACCGCTGCCTCGAGCAGAGCCTTGAAGTCCGGGGGGACCTCGGGCAGGTTGAAGTCCATCCGCGCCTCGCCCGGCTCCATGTTGCCGCCGGTGACCAGGGCACCGAAGTCACGGAATACGACGCCGCAGAGCACGTGCAACCCGGAATGGGTGCGCATCAATAGAGATCGCCGGGCGTCCTCGATGGCGCCGCGTACGGTCGTGCCGGCGGCTGGGATGGGGTCTCCCGGGGCCGGAATGAGGTAGAGGTCGTCACCCTTGCGGCTGTCCACGATGCGCGTCTGCACGCCCTGCCAGATCAGAACGCCGTGGTCCGGCGGCTGGCCGCCGCCGCCGGGGTAGAAGGCGGACCGGTCCAGCACAATTCCGGCGTCGGGGTCGGTCGGATCGGACCACACGACCGTGCACTCCCACTCACGCAGGCTCGGATCGGCGAGGTCAAGCCGTTGCGTACGGCCATGATGCGTCACACCCATGCGCAGAGCGTACGGCTCACCCGTTGAGGAACTCCGAGACCCGGGCGCGAAGGTCCGTCCGGTTCGTCCAGAGGACAGCCGGCTGGTCGTAGATGTGCAGCGTGGCGTTCGGCAGCACCGCGGCGAGCTGCTCCGCGACAACGGGTGGGTGCGCGACATCGGAACGACATCCGATCACCAGAGCCCGGGCCATCACCGAGGCGAGCACGGAGCGGTCGGGCAGCGCGGTCTGGGCCAGGAGCTCCGGCAGGCCCGGGGCGAGGCCATCCTTGAGCAGCGCATCGAGCCGCTCTCGTACGTAACGCCACGCGGCCGGACGATCCCGCAGTCCGGCCGGGATCTCCGCCGACAGCAGCGTCGCTACGGTGGGTGCGTCGTCGGACTCGACGGCGTCGAGAAGACTCCGGGCTCGGGACATCGCCGCGATCGGGCGCGGCTCGTCGAGCACCGCCGGGAGGAAAAAGACCACTCGGTCGAATCTGTCCGGCGTCTGGGCGAGCAGCCGGCAGAGCGCGCCGGCTCCGAGGCTCACCCCGAGTGCCCGGGCGGCGCCGAACTCGTCGGCTACGGCCCGAAGGTCGGCAGCGAAATCGACGTAGCTGATCCCGCCGGGTGGCGCCTCCGAACGGCCGTGGCCGCGAAACTGGAAGAAGATCTTCTGACCGGCGACACCACTACCCAGCGGTCGTGTGTCGGGTATGCCTCCGGCCAGGCCGTGCGCGAAGACCGTCGTCGGGTCGCCCTCGCCGGCGACGAGGTATTCCAAGGTGACGCCGTGGGGCATCTGCCGGAGGTCGGTCGGCGTAAGGCTGAGCAGGGGTCGGCCGGGTTCGTCGCGCCCTCTCGGGGCGGGCCAGCGCTTCGACTTTCCGTCCGGCGGCGGCGGCCAGCGGAAGCTTCTCACCAGTTTCCGGATCCATCTGTGGCGTCGCGCAACGCGGGTCGAACGTCGAGCATGTATATCGCTGTTGCGGTAATCGCCGCGAGCGCGAAGATCGACATTCTAGAGGCGAAGACGAAGCTACACATCATCGTCAGCAGGACGGAGCCGCCGAGGATCGCCAACCAACCATTCTTTGAGAGCCGTCCGACCACGGGAAACGCGTCGGCGCGCTGGGTCAGGCAGTTGACGAATGCGACAACCTCGATGATCAAGAAGATGATCAAGATCACCAGAGTCACGAACTCTTCGACCCGGTAGGCGAAGACGGTCGCGGCGAGGTCCATGGGTAATAGCTTATCCACAGACCTCGCCGCGATTGTTGCCCGCGTTGACCGCCTACGCCGTCGCACGCTTGCGCAGTGCGGGCGCCGGCCGAGCTGAGGCGCGACTCAGTTGAGCTACTTTCCGGCGGCGGGACGGGTGCGCTTCGCAGCGGTCGTCTTGGTCGTCTTCGCCGGGCCGACTGCCTTGGTCGCCTTCGTTGCCTTGGCCGGCGCCTTGGCCGGCGCCTTGGTCGACTTCGACGCGGCCGCACTCGACTTCACGGCCCGCTTCTTCGCCGCAGTCGGCCGGGTACGACGCGCGTCAACGACGCGCTCGCCGCGCGCGACCAGGCCGTTGTAGACCTCGTACGCCTCGGCCACGACCGCGTTCACGACGGTCGGAAACTCATTGCGCAGCCGCTCCACGCGTGCCGGGATTTCCGTCCGCAGCTCGGCCACCCGGGTCGGCAGCTCGGCCCGCAGCTCGGCCGCACGGGCCGGTAGATCGGCGCGCAGCTCCGCCATCCGAGCCGGGAGCTCGGCGCGCAGCTCGGCTACTCGAGTCGGTATGTCCGCCCTGAGGTCGGCGACGGCCGGGAGCTTCAGCAGTTGGCGGTACGCCAGGTCGCCAGCGCCGGCCACCGCGTAGACCGGGGCGGGTAGCTTCGTCGTGTTGGTGGTCATTCCGGGTGATCCTCCTGATCATCGGCCGACCGGGTGTTCTCCCGGCGGAACGTCTCGTAAATCTGAGTCAGCGACTGCTTCTGGGCGATCGTCAGGTCGGTGTCCGCGGCGATCGCCGCGAGTACTCCCTGGCCGTCCTTTTCGTTGAGCAATCCCGCTCGCAGGTACATCAGGGGCGTCGACACCCGCAGCGCACTGGCGATCTGGGAGAGCACCTCGGCGGACGGCTTGCGCAGTCCGCGCTCGATTTGGCTGAGGTACGGATTCGACACCCCAGCCAGGTCCGCAAGCTCACGCAACGAGATCCGCGCGTTGTGACGCAGATCGCGGATGAACTCCCCGATGTCTCGGGGCAGGTCGGTGGGCTTGGGCACAACATCGACGATAGCCTGGACTGCTAACAGGAGCAAGCAAAACGCTAACTCTCGCTAGCGTGATTCACCTCACTCCGCCATCCTCGCCCAGTTTGCTCAAGATCTCACCCCATACCCGTGAGCCCGGCCGTGCCGGCTCACGTCCACCCCTCCAAGATCGCGACGATCATGACATGAGCGTCACCAGACCGCGCCGATCATGACCTCCAAGTCATGAT
>JAXIPB010000293.1:0-34500 GCA_045403155.1 Micromonosporaceae bacterium | reverse complement strand
TGTCCGACGAACCGGCATCGCATGTGCGGGTCGCCTACGGAGACCACAAGTACGCTCGGCTGGGTGCGCTCAAGAGCAAATACGACCCGTCAAATGTCTTCCGCTTCAACCAGAACATTCCGCCAGCCACCTGAGCGCTGGCGGCCGCAGCGTGGAACTGGGTGCCAGTCCGGTGGCGGAGACGGGCGGGTTCTGAATGAGAACTCCTTCACTCCAGCCAGAAGTGGCAGGCTGTGTGTGTGAGGTCCTACGGGCAGTACTGTCCCATCGCGCGGGCGGCGGAGCTCCTGGGCGAGCGGTGGTCCACGATCATCCTGCGCAACATCCTCGTCGGCTGCCTTACGTTCAACGAGATCGCCGACGGGGCTCCGGGGTTGTCTCGCGGCCTGCTTTCGAAGCGACTTCGGGAGCTACAGCGTGCGGGCGTGATCGAGATCCGGCCCAAAGCGAATGGCCACGGCTCGATCTACGAGCCAACCCAGGCGGGCCGGGAGCTGTCGGAGGTCATGTTGGCCCTCGAGACCTGGGGACGGAGGTGGGCGGAGCTGAGGCCTGAGCATGCCCATCCTGGTGTGGTGCTTTGGGTGTGGGCGAACTTCTTCTTAGATCGCGACAACCTTCCGCGGCGCCGGGTACTGGTCCGCTTTGAGTACCCCACTCTGTCCGGATCTGCCCGCCGGAGCTGGCTGCTGATCCAGCGGGGTGACGCCGAGTATTGCCTGAAGTTCCCGGGCGGCGAAGAGGAACTGATCGTCGTGGTTAACGATCCCCTGGCGTTCGCCCGCTGGCACACAGGACAGATCAAGTGGAGTGATGCCCTGCGAACTGGGGCGATCGAAGTGAAGGGGTCGCCGGCGCTGGCCCGAGCGCTGCCGACCTGGAACCGCCACGGCTGGGCTGCGGGTGACCCGCGTGAGCGTTTCGAACCAGCCTCGTACGAGCCCTCCTCATTGCCGGGCTGAGCGCCGAGGTCCTGTTCACCGAAGCACTTCGATTATGATCCACTGGCGGCCTTGACTCGCGCAGCGGAACCCCAGAGCGGATACGTATAGGCGGACGTACTTGGTGGTACCATCGTATATATGAAGACAGTAGTTGATCTGGACGAGGACCTGCTCGACCGCGCCCGCCGTGAGCTCGGTACCAAGACCAAGAAGGAGACGATCCACGAAGCGCTACGCCTAGTAGCCGAACGCAGCGCCCGGCTGCAGGCCATTCAAGAACTCCTCTCGATCGACCGAGACTGGACCGGCATCGTTGACGACGACAAGGTTCCGGCCGGTGAGCAGGACGCGGCGTGAGCATCGGCGCAGGACTGTATCTCATCGACACATCGGCATGGAGCCGTATACGGGCACCATCGGTGGAGAAGCGCCTTCTCGCGATACTGCGGGCCGCAGCCGCCGCCACCTGCCTCCCGCTGGACCTGGAAGATGGCCGCAGCGCACGGAACCTCCGCGACGCAATGACGATCCGCGCCCGTCGGGCGGAGGTCATGACTGACCTGCCCATCACACCGGCCGTCGCCACCCGCGCACGCGATATCCAACTGGCTCTCTCCCAACGCGGTCACCACCGAGCAGCGAGCCCCGCCGATCTGATCGCCGCCGCTGCGGCGGCAGAGTACGGTGCGATCGTTATGCACTACAACCGCGACTTCGACCTCATCGCCGACGCCGGCGGACCACGAAGCGAATGGGTTGCCCCACCCGGAACACTTCCCTAAGTCAACAGGGATGCCGGTACCGCCGGTTGCCAGCTGTATCAACCAGTGTCCACAGTGGCCGGTTCGCCGCGCACCTCGGGCGTCGGCTTCAGCTGGCTGAGGCGTTCTCGTCAATTGTGTTCGCCTCAGGTGTGGTCTTTGCGGTCCTCGGCGCCCTTCGGTCCTTGTTTCAGGTTCACGTTGAGCTCGTCAAAGTGAATTGACGGGCTCAACAACGAGCCGGCGGCGTTGCCCTCGAAGGCATCCGGCGCGGCGATCTCCGGCCCACAGCTCAGCAAGCATGATCACAGCGGCAAGGTATCGCGCATGGCGGTCGATCGGAGAGGACTGTCACCGGTCATCCGGTGAGCCCCGGCGTCCGCAGCGCGACCGGGCCGCGGCCGTGGGAATGGGGTTGTCCGGCGGCATCGGCTACCGCGACCATCTGCGTGTGAACCGGGTGGGTCGAGCGCTCAAGGTGCGCCAGGGGGAGGGACGCACCGTCGTGCTCGGCACCGCCGTGATGCTCGTCGCCGAGGCGGGCGGCGCCTTCGGGCAGAGCGGTGTCGACGCGCTGTTCTTCGCACGGTCGGGCACGGGAAGGCTCGCCGAGGCGATCGTGGTGTCGGGCGTGCTCATGTTCGTCGCGGCGATCGGAGTCACCGCGCTGCTGGGCCGGGTAGCCCGCCGCCGGCTGTTCCTCACCCTGCCGCTGGTGGCGGCCGCCGTGCTGGTGGTCGAGCGCGCGATCGCCGCCGCCGGTCCGACCTGGATCTATCCAGGCATATGGCTGACGGGGGCGGTCGTGCTGCTCGTGCAGGGCCTGAGCACCTGGGGACTGGTCGGCATCGTCGTCGACGCCCGGCAGGCCAAGCGCCTCTTCCCGCTGTTCGGCGCCGGCCGGATCCTCGGAGCGGTCGCGGGTGGCCTGCTGACCAGGCCGCTCGCTGGCCTCATCGGCGCCGAGAACCTGCTGCTCGTCTGGGCGGCGGGCCTGATCGCGGCCACCGTGGCGGGCCGCCGCCTGGTCGGCCGGCCGGCACCACGCGCAATGGCCGTCGCCAAGCGCCGCCGAAACGGACCACTCGAGGAGATGCGCGAGGGCTTCCGCTTCGTGCGGCGATCGCCGCTAATGCGGTGGATGGCGCTCGCCGCGGTGCTGTTCTCCGTGCTGTTCTATCTGCTCTATCTGCCGTTCTCGGCGGCCGCGACCACGCAGTTTCCCGACGCGGACGCCCTGGCCGGCTTCCTCGGCCTGCTATGGGCCGCCACGGCGGGCGGCGGCTTCCTCGTGTCGCTACTGCTGTCCAACCGACTGCTCGCCCGCTTCGGCGTGGCTGCCATGATCACCGTCCTGCCGCTCATCTACCTGGCCGGCTTCGGCATCCTGATCGGCGGCGCGGCCTTCGCCACCCTGGTATCGATCCGGGTCGTGCAGATGGTGTTCCTGTCCGGAGTGGCCCTGCCGGCGTGGGAGGCCGTCATCAACGTGGTGCCTGCGGCGCGCCGCGACCAGACGCGCGCCTTCCTCAACGGCGCGGCCTCGCAGGCCGGCACCGTCGTGGGTGGACTGATCCAGACCGTCGCCGTCCCGGGCCTCAACTCCCGCATCCTGTACACCGTCGGCCTGGGCACCGCCGGCCTGACCGCGTTCGCGTGCTGGCGGGCCAGCCGCGAGTACGGCCCGGCGCTGCTGGCCGCCCTGCGGGCCGGACGGCCGCAGGTCTTCGCGACGCCCGGCGAGGAGTCGGTGTTCGGGCGCCCGGCCGAGGTCGCCGCGGTGGCTGCCGCCGTCGCCGGCGCGATGGACCCGGACGCCCACATCCGGCGGGTCGCGGTGGAGATCCTGGGCGATCTGCCGGCGGCGGAGGGGCCCGCCGTCCTGCGGCGCGCGGCGGTCGCCGACGCCGACCCGACAGTCCGCGCGGTCGCGCTCCAGTCGCTGGCCCGGGCCGGCCTCACGTCGGGACGAGACTCGGCGGCCGCAGCACTGTCCGATGTGGACGCCACCGTGCGGCTGGCCGCGGTCCACGCTATCGACGTCCTCGATGGCACCGGCGTGGCGCACGCGGTCCGCGCCGCGCTCGCCGATCCGGATCGCGACGTCCGCGTGGCGGCGGCCGCCGCCGTCCTGCGACGGGCGCCGCACGACAGCGAGGCAGCGTGCTTGGTACGCGGCCTCCTCGACGACCCCGACGCCGGCGCGCGGTCCACAGCGCTGCGGGCGTTGGCGGCCGCCGGCGCGCCCAGCATGTACGACTTGGGCGCCCGCCACCTCGGCGACCCGTCGCCGGCGGTTCGCGCCGCCGCGGTCCAAGCGGCCGCGGCGTGTGACCCGGTCCGGGCCGTCGGGCCCCTCATCGAGGCGCTCGGCGACAATCATGACGGTGTACGGGAGGCGGCGGCCGCGGCGCTGGCGACGATCGCTCCCGGCCCGCCGGTCGTCGACGCACTGGGCGACCCGACCCGCGCTGCGGGCGCGCTGCGCGCTCTCGAGCTGTCCGCGGTGCCGCCGCCGCAGGAACTCCTGCGCGCCTACGCCGCCGCCGAGTCCGCGCGGGCGGCCGCCGACCTCGACCTGATCCGTCGCGTCCCGTCGGCCGGCGCGGCCGCGCGTCTGCTGCGCGACTCGCTGCTGGACCGAGCCCGGGCGAATGCCTCGCACGCGCTGCGCGCCATCGCGCTAACCGGCGACGGCGACGCCATCCGGTTCGCGCTGGACAACCTCGACGGCAAGGAGCCGAGCCAGGTCGCGACCGCGCTCGAGGCCCTGGACTCGATCGGGGACGCCGCGATCGTCAGGCCGCTGCTGCCGCTGTGGGAGCCACTGGCGTCCGGCGGGCCAGCACGCGATGATTGGCCGACCGCGCTGCTGACCGACCCCGACCTGTGGATCCGCGAGTGCGCCGCGCTCGCGGCGACACCGCCATCCCAAGGATCCGCATTGGAACTCGCGATCACCACGTTGTCCGACATGGAACGGGTGCTGTTCCTCCGCAACGTCCCGCTCTTCGCCGACCTGTCGCCGCAGGACCTGCGCCGCGTCGCCGACATCGCCCGCGAGCAATGCTACGTCGAGGGGGAGGTCGTTGCCGGCCAGGGCGAGGCCGGCGACGAGTTGCACATCGTGGTCGACGGCGAGGTGCGGGTGCTGCGCCGCGAGTCGGCCGCCGGGCCGGACGTCGAGCTGGCCCGCCGGTCGCGGGGCGACGTGGTCGGCGAGATGGCCCTCATCACACGGCAACCGCGAATTGCGTCGGTCGTCGCGGCCGGCGACGTCCGGACGCTGCGCGTGGGGCGGGCCGCGTTCGAGGGCGTGCTGCGCGAACGGCCGGAGACCGCGATCGCCGTCATCCACATCCTCAGCGCGCGCCTGGCCGAGCGCAGCCACGATGCGGGCACCCCCTGAACGGGAACGGAGCGCCGAAGCAGCCGCTGTTGCTTGAGCCCACTCGGGCCGGACGCTAGCGCGAGGCTCATCGCCGATCGGCTGGCCGGGAGGACGCTGGACGCTGCTGACAAAACTTCCTAGACTGCGGCGACACAGTGGCGATTGTCGAAGATCACTTTGGTGTCGGGCTCCTCCAGCGCCGGGGGCACCCGAAGATGCGTGTGGACCGCCTTCCCGTCCGGGAGCAGGAGGCAAACTGCGCCGCCGCCGACACCGCCAGCACCGTCGTCAACTAGACCACCTGTCCCATGCCGGCCTCTGATGATCGGTTCGTAGCGTGGAGATGTTTCAGCGCCTAGGTCGCTTCGCCCACCGGCGGAGGTACTGGATCGTCGCCGCGTGGATCGGCGTCCTCGTCGCGGCCTGGGCCGCCGCCGGGCCGCTGTTCGACCGCCTCGACACGGTCAGCGGCGTAAGCGCCGATGCGGAGTCCGCCCGCGGGCAAGCCCGCATCGAAGAGCTCATCGCCGACGGTCCGACGATCTTCGCCGTCGTGGAGGGCATGGAGACGTACTCGCCACAGCTGAACGACAGCACCCAGACGGTCGCCGCACAGATGCGGGCGATCCCCGGCGTCGTCGAGGTCAACTCAACCTTCAAGCCGGTCTTCGGTGGTGGCGCTGAGCAGCGAAACATTCTGGTCACCGTCCAGCTGGCCGAGGAGCTCGACGGGGCGACGTTGGAGCGGGCCGAGGACGCCGTGGTCGCGCGGCTGCACCAGATCGACGCGCCGTCGGTGCAGGTCGGTGGTGACCATCTCGCCGAACGCGCCTTCGGTACGCAGGCCGCCCGTGATCTGGCCATCGGTGAGTCGATCTCGTTCGCGTTGCTGATCGTTGTGCTGATCGTGTTCTTCAGCGGGCTGCTCGCTGCGCTGCTGCCGCTCTCCGGCGCGCTGATCGGGGTCGGTGCGACGCTCCTGGTGCTGTACGGCGTCAGCCTGTTCACCACCGTCAGCGAGTACTCACTCAACATCGTGACGCTCCTCGGCATCGGCCTTGCGGTCGACTACGCACTACTCATCGTCGCCCGCTTCCGGGAGCAGCGGACATCGGGCGACGACGTGCCGGCCGCGATCGAGACGGCGATGGCGCGGGCCGGCCGGGCCGTCGCGCTGTCCGGCCTCGCGGTCGCCGCCGCCCTGGCCGGGCTCGTCGCCTTCGCCGAGCCGCTCCTCGCGTCGATGGCCCTCGGCGGCACCGTCGCGGTGCTGGTCACGACCGCCCTGGCGCTTACCGCCATGCCAGCCATGTTGGCGATCGTCGGCCACCGGATCCGGCCCGCACGGACCCGCTCCGGCCAGCGCGGCACGCCGCTGCTCGTGCGGCTGGCCGGATTCGCCCAGCGCCGACCGATTCCGGTCGCAGTCGCCGCGACGGTGGGCCTGCTCGCGCTCGCACTGCCGCTGGCGGACGCGAATTTCGCCAACTCCGACGTCCGCGCCCTGCCTGCGGCTGTGCCGGAGAGGGTTGCGCACGACGCGTACCAACGGCTGTACGGCCACAACCGGCCCAGCCCGGTCACCGTCGTCGCCGAGACCGACCAGAACTCACCACAGATGCTGGACTACCTCAACCGGCTGACCTACCTCGACGGGGTCACGGCGCTCGACCTGCGCCCAGGCGTACCGGCCGGGGCGACCATCATCGACCTGCGTGCCGAAGGGGCCACCGGCGGCGCCCAGTCGCGAACACTGGTCGACGCCCTCCGGACCAGCCCACCGCCGTTCCCCATCATGGTGGCCGGCGATGCCGCCGAGGTGCTCGATTTCCGGAGCTCGGTGGCTGCCCGGCTGCCGCTTCTGGTGGTCCTGGTGGCGCTCGCCATGTTCGTCGTTCTGTTCGCGCTCACCCGCTCGGTCGTCATACCAATCAAGGCCCTGCTGCTGAACGCGCTCACGCTGCTGGCCTCGCTCGGCGTACTCGTCGCGGTGTTCCAATGGGGCTGGGGCGAACCCGTTCTCCGGTTTGAATCCTGGGGCGCGATCGACCTGACTACCCCGGTGCTGCTGTTCGTCTTCATCTTCGGCTTGACAATGGACTACGAGGTGTTCCTACTCTCGCGGATCAAGGAGGAGTACGACCGCGACCCGGACAACGACGCCGCGGTGCTACGCGGCATCGCCGCGTCCGGACCGGTGGTCACCGCAGCTGCCGTGTGCATGACAATCGTGTTTCTCGGCTTCGCGGTAGGCGGCCTGGTGCCGGTCAAGGAGATCGGGGTCGGCATGGCGGTGGCCGTGATCCTCGACGTTACCGTCGTGCGTGGACTGCTGCTGCCGGCCATCATGACGCTGCTCGGCCACGTCAACTGGTGGTCGCCCGCTGGATCCGCCGCCACGCGGCGCAGTGTTTGGGATGACTCCGCCGAGCGGCGCCGCGTGAAGCAGGAGAAGGCCCAGCTCTGAGCTTGAGGTAGTCGTGAATCGCGGCGGCGAGGTCAGACACCGCGACACTGGACAGGTGCGTACAGCCTGATTCGACAAGGTCCTCAGACGGGCTGAGCCCGAACAGAAGCAGCCCTACGCCCCGGCGGCCAAACTGTGCGGGCCACAATCGACCTTGGCATCCAAGTATGGATGTGCAGACGGCGGCTGCACCTTCGGCGGGCAAAGGTGCAGCCGACGATCGCAACAATGATCTCTTAGGCGACGTGAGGGACGGCGCCGGACGGTTCAGCCTGAGGCGTTTCGGCCTGGGGGGCTCCTGGGCGGACCGCCAGGGCAATGCCGGTGAGGAGCACCCAGAGGTGGAACAGCAGGAAGCCAATGAAGCTCAACGGTGTGAAGTTGAGCGCGACGAGAACGAGCGCTGACCAGGCGAGCCAGCGCGGGAAAGCGCGGGCCAGGATTCCGGCAGCTGCCACGGCGAGGAGCAGGGTGAGCATGTCGGCGCCGGGGTGGCCTATCGCCCCGAGGATGTGCCAGTGAATGATTCTCGAGATTTATTCGAATATGGTCGAAATGCGGTGGCTCCATCCCTGCCGGAGAGCCATGGTTGGCATATGACACAGACGATCCGTAGAAGCGACAAGGAACTCCAGACAAACGTCACCGACGAACTGTCATACAACCCCAGCATCGACGCGACGCATCTCGTCGTACTGGCGAACGAGGGCGTTGTGACGCTCTCCGGCGATATGGGCAGCCTGCCCGAACGGCACGCCGCGAAACGAGCGGCAATGCGAGTGTGGGGCGTCAGGGCCGTCGCCGACGACATGGTGGTACGTGACCCGGGGTCGTCCGGCACGAAGGACACCGACATCGCCGAGGCGGCCCGCCAGATGCTCCGCTTGGCGGTCGACGTACCCTCCGACACGGTCAAGGCCGGCGTCCGTGATCATATGATCACGCTGTCGGGCACCGTCACCTGGCAGTACCAGCGCGAGGCTGCCGCACGCGCGGTCATGTATATCAGGGGCGTCACCGGAGTCACCAACTCCATCTTGCTGACCGCGACCGCACCACCGTCCGGAATGAAGGCTGCGATCGAGGCAGCGATTCTGCGCAACGCCCAGCTCGACTCCCGCGAGATCACCGCTGACGTCAATGGCGGAGAAGTGACGCTGCGCGGAACTGTCCGGTCGTGGGCGGAACGCCGTCAGGCCGAGTTCGTAGTATGGTCAGCATCCGGCGTGACGAGCGTGAAGAACGACCTCGCCGTAACCTCCTGATCCACACCACCCGCCGTACCGTACGGCGGAGTTGATTCCGTCGGTGGGCCGACCAATGCGACACGCAGTCGCGTTGGTCGGCCTGTCGCGTTGGTCGGCCTGTCGCGTTGGTCGGCCTGTCGCGTTGATCGGCCTGTCGCGTTGATCGGCCTGTCGGTTGGTCGGCCTGTCGCGTTGGTCGGCCTGTCGTGTTCCGCCGGGAGCAGGGCAGCCGCCAAATACCATTCTGCCCAGCAATGACAATCGTGACGTGCTTCGAGCACCGTGCGCTGAGCCTGCAGCTCCTTATCGGACCCTGGGCAGGCGCGGGTAGCGGTCCACGAAAACGAAGACGGCGCCCCCGACCACGAGACCTAGCACAGCCACCAGCCACAGTGGCACGGCCCTCGCGATGATGCCGCCGACCACGAAAGCGGCGAACAAGGCAACCGCGATCGCGTAGGGAGTCATGGCCACCGGCAGCCGGTCGCCCGGTGCAGGCGAATCTTGATCCGGAGAGGGGTTATTCACCACAATCGACATCTCCTGCCAGCGTGCTTGCCGCCTCGCTCGTCACTGTACAGGAGCTGACTTGAGCGCGGCGATGCCAGCTGGCGAGGGTTCCTCACCGTAACGACTAGTGGCAGCAACAGATCGGTGGTACGAATCCCTGCATGGGAGGGCTCCTCGACGGGTATCCGCGCGGCCCAGCCTACGACGAGATGTTCGGGGCGGGCGGGATCCCGCACCCACACATGCGGGCGCTGTACGACGCCCTGCAGACGCTATCCGGCGACGACCTGGCGCAGCGGGCGGCAGCCCGGGACCGCAGCTTCCGCGACCAGGGCGTCACCTTCTCCCATGCCGGCAAGGAGTGGGTCTTCCCGCTCGACCTGATCCCGCGGCTGATCCCTGCGGCCGAGTGGGACGTCGTCGAAGCGGGTGTCGTGCAACGGGTACGCGCGCTGGAGGCGTTTCTCGCCGACGTGTACGGGCCGGCCGAGGTGGTCCGTGACGGGGTGGTGCCGCGCTCGCTGCTCACCACCTCGGCCAGCTTCTGCCGGCCTGCGTACGGCATCAACCCACCGAACGGCGTTCGGATCCACCTCGCCGGGATCGACCTTGTCCGGGACCAGGCGGGCGTTCTGAGGGTGCTCGAGGACAACGTACGGGTGCCGTCCGGCATGTCCTACGTAGTTGAGAATCGGCGGACCATGGCGCGAGTGTTCCCCGGGCTGTTCCTGGAGCAGCAGGTGCAGCCGGTCGCTTCCTACCCGGGCCGGTTACTCGACGCGTTGCGGCGGGCGGCGCCGGTTGGCGCCGGGCAGCCCACCGTGGTGCTGCTGACCCCCGGCGTGCACAACGCAGCCTATTTCGAGCACGCCTTCCTGGCCCGCAAGATGGGCATCGAGCTGGTCGAGGGCCGGGACCTGTTCTGCCGCGATCACGTCCTGTACATGCGCAGCATGGGCGGACAGCAGCGGGTGGACGTGGTCTACCGACGGGTCAACGACGACTTCCTCGACCCGGTGCATTTCCGACCCGACTCCGTCGTGGGGTGCCCGGGCATCATGAACGCAGCCCGCGTCGGCAATGTCACGATCGGCAACGCCATTGGCAACGGCGTCGCCGACGACAAGCTTACCTACACCTACGTCCCGGCATTGATCGAGTACTACCTCGGAGAGCGGCCGCTGCTGCCCAACGTCGAGAGCTACCGGCTGGACGACCCGGACGTCCGGTCCGACTGTCTGGCCCGACTCGACCAGCTGGTAGTGAAGCCGGTGGAGGGCTCCGGCGGTGTCGGCATCGTGATCGGGCCGCACGCTTCCGAGGCCGAACTCTTCGCCGTGCGTGAGCAGGTGCTAGCCGATCCACGAGCGTGGATTGCGCAGGAGCTGGTGCTGCTGTCGACGTCGCCAGCGCAGATCGGCGACCAGCTGGTGCCCCGGCATGTCGACCTGCGGCCGTTCGCGGTCAACGACGGCGAGCAGATTCGAGTGCTGCCCGGCGGACTGACCCGGGTCGCGCTACGGGAGGGAAGCCTGATCGTCAACTCCAGCCAGGGCGGCGGCTCCAAGGACACCTGGGTGCTCACCTCGCCGCCTGAGCGGATACCGGCTGTGTCGCGCGGTTCGGCTCCGCCGGAGCGGGACGGGCCGGCGGCGTTCCCCGCGCAGGCGGTCTGGGGCACCGTCCCCGATCGTGGACCGCGCGACGAACAGCCGCAGCAGTAAGGGGCCGGAATGCTGAGCCGGGTCGCCGAGGCGCTGTTCTGGGTCGGCCGGTACGTCGAAAGGGCCGAGGACACCGCCCGGTTACTCGACGTGCATTTCCACGAGGTACTCGAGGATCCGAGCGTGGACGAGGCAGGCGCCTGCGCGGTCCTGTTGACCGTGATGGGAGTTCCAGACGACATCGCGCAGCGGCACCGGGACAGCAAAGCCCTGCTGGAGTTGCTCGGTTACGACCGGGCCACACCCAATTCGATCGTTGGCGCGCTGGTCGCCGCCTGGGAGAACGCCCGCGGCGCGCGGGAGGCGCTATCGGCGGAGACCTGGGAGTGCCTGAACTCTACCCACAACTCCCTCCCGGCCCGGGTGACGGCCGCCCGCGACTTCGGCCCTGCGCCGTTCTTCTCCTACGTCCGCGAGCGCGCGGCCACGTTCGCCGGATACGCCGAGGCGAGCATGAGCCGGGACGCGAGTCACGATGTGCTCATCCTCGGCCGCAGTCTGGAGCGGGTGGACATGACCGCGCGCCTGCTCGCCGCCCGGATCGGCGCCGGGCGCGGGAGCGAGGGCTGGACCTCCGCCCTTCGAGCGTGCTCCGCCCATGATGCCTACCTGCGTACATACCAGCAGGGTGTCGAGGCACCCCGGGTGCTGGAGTTCCTGTTGGTGGACCGGCTCTTCCCCCGATCGGTCTTTCACGCCCTCAGTGCCGGGGAGGATGCGCTGGTCCGCCTCGACCCCGCGCCCGGGCGGTCCGCATTGGACGAGCCCGCCCGCCGGGCGATCGGCCGGGCCCGCACCGACCTGGAGTTCCTGTCCGCAGCCAACCTCCTCGACGACCTTCCGGACCGGTTGCACAAACTGCAGCGGACCGTGTCGACGGTTAGCGAAGAGGTGACTCGGCGATTGTTCGCTGGGTCGACACCACTGCGGTGGAGTCTGGAGGAGTCAGAGTGATGAGCGAGCGGAGCGAGGCGGGCGCATGAGTTGGCGGTTGGCGATCCGGCACCGCACCGGCTATCGGTACGACGGACCGGTGCGGGCGTCGTACAACGAAGCGCGGCTGACTCCGCCGAGCCTCGACGGGCAGCGCACCCTGCAGGCTGCCCTCGCCATCACGCCCCCCGTCCGGCCGCGGCGCTACGTCGATTACTGGGGCACGACCGTGGACGCGTTCGACATCCACATTCCACACACCGAGCTCGTCGTGCTGGCGACTTCGACGGTCGAGACCGCCGGGCCGCGGGCCGTGCCAGCCGGCGCTGGCTGGCCGGACCTGGCCGACTCCTCGGTGCGGGATCGCTTCGCCGAGCTACTCGCCGCGTCGCAGTACGTCCCGGCGGAGCCGGAGCTCGTCGAGCTCGGACGGTCCCTGCGCGCCGGGTTGACGCCGGTGCAGACCGGGCTGCGCGCAGCCGAGTGGACCAACGAAACGCTGCGCTACGAGCGGGGCGCGACGCACGTGCGTACGTCGTCGGCCGAGGCCCGCGCCGCCGGCAAGGGGGTGTGCCAGGACTTCGCGCACGTAACGCTGGCCCTGCTGCGTGCGGTCGGGCTGCCCGCCCGCTACGTCTCCGGCTACCTGCACCCGACGGTGGAAGCCGAGGTCGGGGAAACGACCGCGGGCGAGAGCCACGCCTGGGTGGAGTTCTGGGCTGGTGACTGGGTCGCCGTCGACCCGACCAGCCTCGTCGACGTAGGCAGCCGGCACGTCATGCTGGCCCGCGGCCGCGACTATGCCGACGTACGGCCGCTGTCAGGCGTCTACTCCGGCCCGGCAGCGGAGCACTTTGGCGTCGCCGTCGAGGTCACCCGACTCGGCTGACCGAGCCGCAGCAACCAGCACGCCGAGCACCGTTAAAGATCAAGCTGGAGCGGCGTGTCGACTGAGACGACGCCGACCTGGCGGGCGGCGGTGAGCCGGCCGCCCGGCGCTCCCACGTAGGTGCCCGAGGTCGGCGCGACGTCATCGTAGTCGCGGCCGACAGCCACCGTGACGTAGCCGCCATCGGCCTGGCAGCCGTGTGAGGGGTCGAACGGCACGGCCACAGCCGCGTCGCCGTGGGGCACGATGACCTCGACCCATGCGTGCGTGCCGCCCTGGCCGAGCAGGTGCCCGGAGACATATCGGGCCGGCAGCCGCGTCAGGTGACACAGCGCCACCATGACGTGCGCGGCGTCCTGGCAGACACCGTGGCCGACGGCGAGCGCCTCGGCGGCCGTGGTCTTCGCATTCGTAGCCCCATGCTGGTAGGTCAGTGTGGCGTGCACGGAGCCACAGATGCGCTCGGCGACGTCCAGCGGCCCGCCGCCGGGCCGCAGCACGTCGAAAGCCATCGCACGAAGCCTGTCGTCGGCGGCCGTCAGCCGCGTGGGCTGCCGCAACCTCGGGTCACGTAATGCGCGAGCGGGCAGCACAGGCCGTCCGTCGCGGGGTACGCATTCGAGCACGGCCACGGCCCGGAACTCAACGCTGCGTTCCACGCGCGCAGCCGTAACCAGTACGACGGTGTTGCCCCTCGAGTCCTGATGTGTACGCCGCCGGCTCCGCGTTCCGGTCACATCCACGAGGTGCGCCCTCCGGTACAGGCCACCGTGGCGTGGCCTGGGCACGACGACGAGACGTTGCGACAGCGCCGTGACCGGAGTGTCGTAGGTGTACCGGAAACGCTGCTCCACCCGATAGATGATGTGACGGGCGGCCTCAAGGTCCAGCTTAGTGTGATCCAGCAGCGGCGTGGCGAACGCGGCCCGGAGACTCGTATTCATGCCGGCTCCTCCTCCGCGCGCACCGTCATCGATTCCAGTAGCGGTGCGCCGAAGGTGGTGACCATGGCCACGTCGGACGCGTCCCGTCCGCGTCCAATCAGGATTCGTCCCTTGCGTCGGCGATTGTTGCGCGGATCGAAGGTCCACCACCGCTCGCCCAACCAGACCTCCATCCACGCAGCGAAGTCCATGGGCGCTGGGTCCGGTGGCACGTCCATGTCGGGTAGGTAGCCGAAGACGTACCGGGCTGGAATGTTCAATGCCCGGCAAAACGAGATCGCCAGGTGGGTGAAATCCCGGCAGACGCCGAATCCCGAGGTGTTGACGTCCACCGCCGTCGACTGCGGACCGCTGCTGCCATAGCGGAAGGTCAGGTGGCCGTTGACGTAGTCGCAGATCGACCGCACGCGCAAGTAGCCGGGGCGCATCGCGCCAAAGCGCGACCAGGCTTCGTCGCCGAGCAGGTCGGGCAGACAGTAGCGGCTTGGCAGGGTATAGATGAGGACCTCATCGGGCAGCTCCTCGGGAGGCAGCTCCGGTGCGTGTTCGTCGGTGTCCTCGGTCGTGTCGGGAACCAGTGCGACGGCGTCGTAGCTCAACGAGGACCGCCCGGCGGGGAGTACCACCCGCACACACGGGTTGCCGTATAAGTCGGTATAGCGACGAATACGCAGCTGTGGCTCCATCGACCACTCCTGCCGCGCGAGACTGATCGGCGCCGCATCCTGAGCTTCGACCTGAAAGACGGTTGGGGTATCGACTGCAGCGACGTGCACGAACTCGCACCCCACCCGCACCCGTCGCACGTCCACGACCCTATCGTTCGGTCGCGATGTTTCGGTCACGTTACCCATCTGGTGCTGACCCCGGGCGCTCGAGGAATTCCTTCAGCGCCCAGTAGTACGGCACGATGGTGGCGATCTCCATACTCGTCGCGACCGCGAGATCGCGCACTACCTCACTGACGAGCACATCGGACAACCCGACGCGATCACCCCTGCCCGACAGCACCGGTGAGGAAGGCGTCTGCTTGGGTAAGCGACCCCCAGGGCACACGCGGCGGTGCCCCCCAACGGCCCACTCGGACGAGCGGAGAGTCACGAAATGAAGATCTATGCAGACCTGCCCGGCGCTGGAATGCGCCAGTTCATGACCGATCTGCTGGTCGTCGCATGGATAGCCTTCTGGGTCTGGGCCGGGACTTGGGTCTATGATCACGTCTCCCGCCTGGCCGTGCCCGGCCAGCGCATCGAGGGTGCCGGGGCCGGTATGGCCGGCGGGCTGTCCGACGCCAGCGACAAGATTGATGATGTGCCGGGTTTCGGCGACGCTCTCGCCTCGCCGTTCGCCCAGGCGGCCACAGCGGCCGAGTCGCTCGCGGAGGCCGGCCGGGCCCAGCAGGCGGCCGTACATAACCTCGCCCTCGCGCTGGTGGCGCTGGTCCTGATCGTCCCGCTTGCGCTCGTGCTCCTCGGCTGGCTGCCGCTGCGGCTGCGCTGGATCCGCCGCGCAACCCTGGCCGCATCGTTACGCTCGCGGCCGAGCGGGCGTGACCTCCTCGCCCTGCGCGCGCTGACCCGCCAGCCATTGCGCCGACTCGTACGGATCCATCCGGACCCGGCGACGGCTTGGCGGGATAGCGAGCCGCAGGCGATGGAGTCGCTGGCCGCGCTGGAACTGCGGACGCTCGGCCTACGCCCCCACCCGCAGCGATTCTCTGGTGTGGGCTAGTTGACTTCGAGCCAGGCCGCGGTCAGCTTAGTGGGCTGACGCAGCCTCGGGTCATGTAACGGGCGCGTGGGCAGAACCGGCCGCCCATCGCGCTTGACGCACGCGCCGCCCTACCCGGAACTCCACAGTGTGTTCCGCGCGCCGCCGCAACCCGCACGACGGTGTTGCCCGTCTTGACGAATACGGCGACGGGTCGGCGTTCCCGTCATCTCCACGAGTTCCGCCCGGATCATGTCGGTCCTGTCGTGCGGGGTATCGCCCGGGGAGCCGGCCCGCCCGACGACGCATGGCACGCTTGATCCGTTCACCGAGCGCTGCGATCGTGCCAACGGCGTGAGGGAGTGATGCACATTGGGCTGCGGCGGTCGCGGATGCTGTCACGACACTCTCCTCGGCGGTACACGTGCCTAAACCCATCAGGCCCGCGCCCATGCTTTGTCTGCGATGCGGCCGGAGCCGGGCGAGTGCGCGAGCGCACACGTGCCCGGGAGACGAGGCGCCGCGGTCTCGGGCGGAGGTCGACGAGACGACGTGTGGGTCGAGCTGGTTGCGGTGCCCGGTGGTGCCGAACGCATTGACATGTGAGGCGTACGGCGGACGCACTGCCTTCCCACGGCGCATACGTGTGAGCGCCGATCGTGACCCTCAGGCTGTCGTGGAACCCGCGGGGCGGCCACCCCCCGCGACGGCCGGCGGGTGTTCCATCCACCACTCGGTGTATTCGCGGCACCTGCCGTCGGGGTCGAGCCGGATTACCCACAGGTTGCTGTACGTCTCCGTCGGGTACATCGCGGTGCCTTGGACAATTGCCACGTCATCGGTGACGGCCACGGGTCGCCAATCGAACGTGGTCTCTCCGGGCTCATCCTTGTGCTCCAGCCATTGGGCGACGATCTGCTCGCGGCCGCGCCATGGCTCGCGGAAGGGTGCGGTGTAGTACTCGGCGGCTTCGGTAAACAGGGCGCCGATGTCCGCCGGATCGTTCGAGTTCCACGCGCGGACGTAGCCATCTATCCAGGTGGTGATGGGGTCGAGATCAGTCATACTCTCGTTTCTACCCGCCGTTTCGGCTGCCGGCTCGATGACCTGCCCGCCGAGGACGGTGTCAGCCGACTGGGGTGACCGAGGCGGAGTCGGACCGCCCGCGGCGCTGAACCGCCAACCCGATGACGGACGAGATCGTCAAGACCATCAACACGATGCCGTATGCCGTCGCGGTTGGCCGCAGTCCGAACGACGAGGCCGACATCCCGGCGGCGATAGCCGGCAGGCTGAAGGCCAGGTAGCTGACCACGTAGACGGTCGAAAGGAGTGCCGCCCGCTCGTCCGGCTCGGCCAGGGCGCTCATGGTTCGAAACGCGCCGAGGAATGCCGACCCTAGCCCGGCGCCGGCGACAGCGGTACCGACGAAGAATACCGCCGCCGATGCCGACCCGAGCCCGACGAGCGTGATGGCCAAACCGGCGGCCAGCACCGTTGATCCGGCCAGCATCACAGGTCGCGCTGCGCGGTCGTACAGCAGGATCGAGCTCACCGAGGCTGTCGCACCGAGGACGAAGATCACCAGGCCGCCGACGAGATGGTTGCCGACATGTAGCACGTCGGCGGCCAGCGACGGCCCGAGCGAGAGGTAGAGCCCGGCCTGCGCCCACACCGCGACCAGTATGGGCGTGGCGGCGAAGAAGTGGCCCCGACGGCCGCGCGGCACTCTTACGAGCGGGCGCAGCGAGGCCAAGGCTCCAGGCCGGCGGCCGACCGTCTCGGGCATGAGTGCCACGCCGACCGCCGCAGCCGCGAACGCGACGGCGAGCAGGATGAACACCAGGCTGGTTGGCGCTGGGGCGAACTGGACGAGCAGGCCCGATGCCAATGCGCCCAGGGCGACGCCTCCGGTGCTCCCGGCGCTGTTCAACAGCGCGCCGAGTCGCGCTCTCCCGGCCGGCTGCAGGTCGATGAGGCCCGCGCCGAGCGCCCCGGTCGCCGCTCCGGTGGCGAACCCCTGCACCGTACGGGCCGCCAGCAGCCAGCCAACGCCGTCGGCCGCCACGAACAGCAGCATGGACACCGCCTCCAGAATCAATGCCGCCACGAGGACCGGGCGCCGACCGACGTGGTCCGACAGGCCCCCCGTGGTCACAAGGGCGAGCAGCAACGCCACCGCGTAGACCGCGAACACCTCAGTCAACACGGTTGCCGAGAAGCCCCACCGCGCCTGATACACCACGTACAACGGAGAAGGCGCGCCGCCGGCGAACATCAACACCACCAATGTCGCGCCGAGCAGCCAGAAGGCGGCCGGGCGTGACAGCAGGTACAACCGGCGAACATCGGTTGCCTGCAAAATGCGCACTATAACCTCGCCGTCCGCGCGCACCCGGCGTTCACCGCCGGTCCTACGTCACCACGATCGTGGCACAACAAGCTCATACGGATCGGAGCCCGGCCGCCGCGTTCATCGACCGGGCGCTCGAACGCTTTCAGCCGCCGATCGTGGGACGGGACCGTTGTCGACGAACCGGAATGTGCAGGAGTTTGGTGCTTGCCGGCGGTTTCCCGTGGGACAGCGGCGGAACGATTGAGCTACACCAGAGCCCGAATGACGCGGGTGACGGGTCGACGCGGGTGAGCCACCAGGCCTATGACGCGATTGGAGGGCCCGCCCCGGGCGGCGCGCGGTCGATCGTCACGCGGCGCGGCGTCGCCCACATCAGCAGCACCAGGGCGCGGGCGCACTGGCGGAGTGACTTCGCCGAGATGGAACGTAACACCGCGAAGATCTTGCCGAGGATGTTCACCTTCGACAACCCAGCGTGCGATCTGGTTCCCGCATGACCCCACCACGCCCGACCCCGAGCGGAAGCCCGAATTGGAGCTTCCGGTGGGGAAACGGTTCGTGTCGGAGGGGGGACTCAACCCCCCGATCGTGGCATGCATGCGACGTCTGACGTACCTGTGTTCAAGCGCGCTCGAACACGCTGTTGCTGATCCGTTTGGCCGACGGGCGTGGACTTCGCCGGCGAGGCGGTGGGCCACATGACCGGACTCATTCCGGCGGTGATTCCGCGGCTCCCGCCAGCCAGCCACGCTGGTGCTCCACTGGGGCTACCAGCGTCGTCGCGGCACCCTCTACCGTTGGCCGGCAATGTGGTGGCGCCGCGGACGCGCACGCAGCTGTATGGCCTGGCGGCCGTTGATGCTCGAGGCCGAATCGCCGACCGCACGATCCCCGAGACCCTCTGTTGGCGCCCTGGGATGCGTTTGAGCATCGCCGTCGTTGCCGGCCTCGTCGAAGTGCGCGCCGATCCTGAGGGCAGTTTCGCCGTGAGTCGGTACCGGCACGTGCTGCTTCCGGCGTTCGCACGCCGAAATGTTGGTCTGCGGTCGGGGGACCGCGTCCTACTGGTGGCCGACCCGGACGCGCAGACTCTGATCGTGTATCCACCCGCCGCGCTCGACGCGATGCTCACCCTGTGCGCGCCCGTCCCAGCGGGTGGCCAACATGACTAGGGCTCCGTCTCCCGCCAATCTGGCTGACCTCGAGGCCGCGAGACTGCTGCTGGCCCGCATGGGCGTGTCCCTCGCCGACCTCCAGGCCACACCAACCACGGTCGCCGCGGTGCCAACCTTCGCCGAGTACGTCCCGCAGGTCGCCGCTGCGGTCAGTGACGGTACGCGCCGCGTCTACTCCTCCTACTGGGACCGCGTCGTCCAGCAGTGGGGGCATCGCCGCCTGGACGAACCCACAGTATTGGAGATCAAGCAACTCGTCGAACACATCCGCGACCACGTCGTGGTCCGGCGCAACGCCCGCGGCGGCCGCAGTGCCGGCGAACACCTCATCGCCGCCCTCCGTTGCCTCTACCACCACGCCATCGCTGACGGCCACCTCGCAGAGACCGCTAATCCGGCTCGCAAGGTCGACAAACCCCGACGCCTCACCAGCACCCGCCGAGCCATCTCAGAGACCGGCCTCGCCGACATCAACCAAGTGGCCGCCACCACCGGCAATGACCCCGAACTCGACACCCTCATCCTGCGACTCCACACCGAAACCGCCTGCCGCCGCGGCGGCGCCCTCGCACTCCGCCCGACCGACCTCGACACCCAACAGAGCCTCATCCGACTCCACGAGAAGGGCGACACCGTTCGCTGGCAACCGGTCTCCCCGACGCTGATGACGCACCTGGAACGCCACGCCGAACATCGCCCTGCGTCGCCGAGCGAGCCACTGCTGCGCTACCGAACCGGCCGGCCCATTACCGCCCGCCGATACGACCACCTCTGGAAACGCATCGGCACCCACCTACCCTGGGTCGCCACCCAACAAATCAGCATCCACTGGCTACGCCACACCACCCTCACCTGGGTCGAACGCAACTTTGGCTACGCCATCACTCGCGCCTTCGCCGGCCACACCGACTCCACCACCGACGGCACCACAACCACCTACATCCGCGCCACCATCCACGAAGTCGCCACCGCCGTCGCCGCCCTCACCGGCGAACCCCACCCACTCGCCAAATAAGACAACGCCCCAAGGCTCGTGCCGCCACCACCGTGCGGTAGCGGCACCAGCCCATAACGCACGTACCTGACCGCAGTGGAGTCCTATACCTCGACTCGTCACCGAATTTGCTAGACCCTCCGTGGTCGGGCCACGCCCGCGGAAGGAGACGTTCGAGGCAGCATATGGGATGCCGGTCGTTCGGGAAGGGCCGGTCCCCGGCGCAAAAGACCCAGATCGCTGCCTACAACCCGACCTTCACCGACGTCGCCGACACTCAGCTTTGGCCGGAGTGCCTCGACTGGCTCATCGACCAGCAGTCCCGGAGGCGCGAAGCACTCGCGAAAGTCGGCGGTGTCCTCGCGGGCTCGACGGTCTGGCGGAGGTCAGCTCGGCATCAGCTCAGTCAGCAACGACCTGACGGTTCACAGCCAGAGCGTCGATCAGCTACCGAATCTCGGACGCCGCAATCTTGTTCTTGTGGCCGCAACTGGTGCACGTCCAGACGCGCCTGTGGTCGTCAAAGCCCGCTTGGACGCCCAAGGGCGTGTTGCAGTTGTCGCAAAACCACGAGACGCCGGGGAACCGCTCGCTGCCGATCTTGCTGACGACTTCCTCGTCCCACTTCCGGTAGCTCCAGCTACGAGCGGCTCGACCGCCGTACCCGTTGTCCTCGTCCTTGTACTCCGCGTACTGCTCGCCCTCTTCGGTGAGCTCGTAGTTCCCAGGCTCGCCTTGAAGGAGGCCAGCATCCTTCAGCGCCTTGTTCACTTCCTGCGCAGTCTTGCCGAGCATCTGGCCCAGCTGCCGTGCGGTGAACCTGGTCACGCGCGCTCCTCGTGTCAGGCGGCAACGGCGGCGAGCACCACCATTCTGCCTTGCGTGTCAACGCGCTCGCCGCGTCGAGCGGAGCGTCGGCGCGGGTGGCCGCCCGGAGCGTGCGCTTGTCGGCGGTTGGGGTCCGCCACCCTCCCCGGTTGTCTGTGGTCAGATTGTGGGCCAGGACCAGCCGTGAAGCCTGCCAGCGAGGTGTGGAACGGAGCACCTTCGATCCCGTCCTCGAAGGGCGGCACTCGGTTCTGGTGGAGGACCACGAGCGCCTCGTGCACGCCGCCGACGAACGCGTCGAAGAGCATGCCGGCGAGCACATCGCGTTCAGAGGGACCCAGGCGGGCCAGAAGATCATTGATCTTCTGCTGGTCGCGCATTCCCGCTGCTGTGGCCTCCCGATTCCAGGCGCCCCGACGGACTCGATTCGGGCCGATCTGACCCTGGCCCTGCTGACAGGAGTGAACGAGTTGGTCGATCAGCCTTCGGTACTGCTCGCGGTCGTCCGTCACGGGCATAGGCTGCCAGATCGACGGCCCCGTTCGCCTGTCAAGCGCGGGTCTCCGCCTGATGAAGCACTTGATCACACATCTCAGACCCGTGACCTGCGGCGATACAGCCGGTCCAGCGGAGTGTAAACGTATGCTTGGCGTCGTCACCAGATTTGTCATGCACTCCGCGGAGGGAGCGAAGAACGCACGCCAGTTGTGGGTACCCTTGAGAGCCCCGGCGACGTGTGCCTCGCGGCAGATCTGGCATGTTGATCAAGCTTTCAGGGCATTGACGGTCACTTTCTTAGGCTGTCGCTGCCTCGGAAGCTATCGCCCGACAAGGCCGATACTGGTTGGAATCGACGTTGGTGCCCGGATGGCCACAAAGTGTCGACCAAGACGGTCTTGGAGACCGCACTCAAGGAGGAGCTCCCGAGTATTTGGGCTACGACAGACACGACCTGGCCGGGGCAAGTGTCCGGCAATATGCCGGTAGATCCCGCAAATCGGTCGACTTGGCGTCCACAGTGGACTTTTCGCTAGAGGTCGGCCTTGGCCTCGGCGGTGGCCAGCGCCTTCTCGTTGGCGAGCTTGAACCCGATGCTGGACAGGATGGAGGCGGGTACGGCCCAGAGCGCGAGGGCGACGATGGCCCCGATCGCCGCCGATTGACCACCATCGACCTTCGCCGTGTCCCACATGCCGACGGCTGCGTGCACCCCCCGGTCGAGGCCGATGCCGAGTAGAACGTAGCCGGCGATGATCAGGAGCCGCCCGGTGCGGTCCCGGAGGCCGCGCTTGCGGGCGCCGCGCCAGAAGTAGCGGCCGATGGTCAGCACGATGACTCCCCAGAACGCCATGGCCATGCCGTCGGCGGTCTCGACTGGCGGGCCGTCGCCCTGCAGCACATCGAATTCAGTGATCACCCGGACCGCGTAGAGGAAGCCGACGATGGTCATGCCGGTTCCGACGACGATGAGGAGCACTCCGAGCAGGTTGAATAGGAGATTCGGCCGGGGCCGGGTGGGCCGCAACGCAGTGGTGGTCATGCCTGACAGCGTGCGGCGACGGGTGCCTGGTCGGCGTCAGTGGAACTACGTATCCGGTCTACGTATCTGTCGGATGCCGGATGGCCACCCAGGTAACGGCGACAGCCGGTTGCGGCATGGCGTCGCTTGTGATAGCCGGAATAACGCCGGGGCCGTCAGTTCGGTGGGCCGGTCTGTCAGTGGCCGTTACGTCGCCGCCGGGTCCGGCGACTCGCTGTTCTCGGATCTCACGTCCCGACCCTCTCCGTATGGACGGGAGTCCAAAGCACGATGGTCACGATGCGCGAAAACCCGTCTTCGAGGCATTGGTGCGCCGCGTAGCGGCGCAGTCCACCTCCGTGTCGGCGTGCCCGTTCGCCGACGGCGCTTGGCGGGGCAGGTCGCTACCCGCGCGCAAATAGGGGCTTCTTCCCGAGAAAAAGCAGCGTCGCGCTCAGATCCGTGGCGCGGCGCCGCCGGGCTAGCTACTTCCCCCTGAAGAAGTAGATCGATGATCGTCGGCGTGTTGAGCTTGGGTGGCCGTGTTCACGCGGGATGATGTCCGAATCGCTGTGGTGTAAGGGATTGTCGGCATGCTGCGCACGCGGAACCTGCAACCGTCGCTGTGGGAGTCGGTGCTGCCGGAGGTGTGTCTGCGGTTGCCGGCCGAGCTGGAACGGGTAGATGCCTGGTTGGATGACGAGGCGTTCTTCGAGCCGTTCCGGGCACACGTCGATGCTCGCCTGGGGCGGCCGAGTGTGCCGATCGAGACGTATCTGCGGTTGATGTTCCTCAAGTTCCGCTACCGGCTGGGGTACGAGACGCTGTGCCGGGAGGTGGCGGACTCGATCTCGTGGCGGCGGTTCTGCCGTATCGACATCGATGGCCGGGTGCCGCATCCAACTGCGTTGATGAAGATCACCACTCGGTGTGGTGAGGCCACGGTTGCGGCGTTGAACGAGACGCTGCTGGCCAAAGCCGTGGAGGCGAAGATGGTGAGGACGGGAAAAGTCCGCGCCGACACCACGGGTGGTGTCGGCCAACGTTGAGTACCCCACCGACTCGGGCCTACTGGCCCGGGCCGTGACGAAGATCGGCAAGCTGGTACGTCGGATCAAGGCAGCCGGCGGTGCGACCCGCACCGCATTCCGGGATCGGTCGCGGGTGGCCACCGCCCGAGTGCACGCGATCGGTGCGAAGCTCAAGCTACGCAGCGCGGCCGGACGAGACGAGGCCCAGGCCACGGTGCTGCGCATGACCGGCGAGTTGGCCGGCCTGGCCGAACACGCCGGCCGGGACGCGTATGCGGTGCTGGACAATGCTCGCCGGGCACTGGGCCGAGTGGCAGGGCCGACAAGGGGCCGACTGAGGCGGGCTATCGACGAACTGTCCACGACAGTGGACCGCGCCCGGCGCGTTGTGGCGCAGACTCATCGCCGTCTTGCCGGTGACAAGCCCGACTCGGCTACCCGGCTGGTCAGCCTGCACGACCCCGACGCCCGCCCGATCGCCAAAGGCCGCCTCAACCGGCCGATCGAGTTCGGCTACAAGGCCCAGGTCGTGGACAACGAAGACGGCATCGTCCTCGACTACGACGTCCAAGCCGGCAACCCCGCCGACGCCCCACAACTGGCGCCAGCGATCCGGCGAATCGCTGCCCGCACCGGCGCACCACCGCGCGCCGTGACCGCCGATCGCGGCTACGGCGAAGCCCGCGTCGAGGCCGACCTGCGCGACATCGGCGTGAAAACCGTTGCCATACCTCGCAAAGGACAGCCCGGCACCGCCCGCCGAGCGCTCGAACCCAGTCGCGGCTTCCGCGATCTCATCAAGTGGCGCACCGGTTGCGAGGGCCGCATCAGCCACCTCAAACACCGCTACGGATGGGCTCGCGCCGGCCTGGCCGGGCGGGAAGGCACCGCCACCTGGTGCGGCCACGGCGTCCTCGCCCACAACCTGACCAAGATTTCCGCGATGGCGGCATTTCGAACCCACCAGCCGGATCGGTCACGCCAGCGCCACCCTGCTCAGCCATCGGCGAACTACTTCTTCAGGTCGAAGTAGCTAAGGGCGGTGCCGCGGAGGTAGACCGCGCGGATGCGGTGCAGGGCGGCGGAGTCGGTGAACGGGTTGCCGTCGACGGCGAGGATGTCGGCGTCGTAGCCCGCGGCGAGCCGCCCCTTGCGATCGCCGAGGCCGAGCGCCGTCGCGGCCCGCGCGGTGCACGCGTGTAGGGCCTGGGCCGGCGTCAGGCCGATCTGCTGGAAGTTCTCGATCGCCCACCGGATGACGTCCGGCGGCTTGATCGGGGCGATGCCCGCGTCGGTGCCGGCGATCATGTGAACGCCCGCCGCGACCAGGCGCTGGGCATTCGCGACCATGGCGGGCCTCCGCGCGGTCATGCCGGGTGGCGGCGCGATGCCCGGCACCGGCTTCTGGCCGAAGGTCATGCCGACCGTCGTTCCCCGCGCCGACAGTCCGGTCAGGACCTCGTCCGGGATCGGGTCGACGCCGTCCGCGGTCATGAACGTGAGGTGCTCGAAGCCGTCGACGCCCGCCGCGAGACAGTCCACAATGGCCTGTGTTGAGTGAGCGTGTGCGGTGATCTTCAGGCCCTGCCGGTGCGCCTCGTCCACGGCGGCACGAAGCTCCTCCGGGCCGTACTGGGGCAGCTCCGGTCGGCTCCCGGGGGTCATGTTGCCGCCGCTCGCCATGATCTTGATAACGTCGACGCCGCGCTCGGCCCGCTCGCGAACCGCGGCCCGCACACCGTCGACTCCGGCCGCGGGCTCGCCCAGGAAGTGGCAGTGCCCGCCGGGCGTGGTGATGGGCGGCCCGGAGACGAGCAGGCGCGGCATCGTGGGATCGCTGGCCGCGGCGCCGCGCAGGCCGAGTGACAGGTAGTTGCGGTCGCCCAGATCGCGCATGGTCGTCACGCCGCCGCGCGCGGCGGCGCGGGCGAAGGCCGTCATCGACGCGAACGCTGCGGCGTCGTCGCGTTCGGCGAGCCGGGCGACGGGGTTGTCCGAGGCGTCGAAGACCGTATGTACGTGGCCGTCGACGAGCCCGGGCAGGAGCGTGGCGCCGCCGAGGTCGACCACGGTCGCGCCCTCGGGTACGGGCCCGGATGCCTCGACCGCCACGATCGCGGTGCCGTCGAACACGACGGTGGGGTCGGGCATCAGGGTCTCGCTCACCCCGTCGAAGAGCCAAGCGGCGCGGATCGCGGTGAGCCGGCGGCGCTCCGTCACGGTCGTGCTCGTTGTGATCGTCATGCCGACCAGCGTCGCGCCGAAGCCATCGCCGCGCGTCCGGGTAAGTACGGACTCCCGGTACGTATCCTCGGCCGGCGCGTCAGTGGGGCCGGGCGTCAGCGGAACCGGCCGGCGGCCACCCAGGCCGCGATCTGAGCGCGGCTGGCGAACCCGAGCTTGTCCATGATGTGCAGCACGTGCGTCTCGACAGTGCGTTCGCTGATGTGGGCCGCCGCACCGATTTGCCGGTTGGTGAGGCCCTGCGACACCAGGACCGCGATCTCGCCCTCACGCCGCGTCAGCGGGCCGGCGCCGGCGCCCGTTCCGCTGTCGGTGAGCGATGCCGAGAGCTCCCGGGCGCGGCGCTCCAGCGGCCGCAGGCCCATCCGGTCGGCCATCGCCGCGGCCGAGGCGGCGAGGGCCGACGCCTCGTCCCGGTCCCCGGGTCGCTGCCGCCGGGCCAGCACCCGCGCAAGGTGGAACGTCGCGGTCGCCACGCCGGGCGGCATGCCGACCCGTTCGGCCACCTCCACGCCCGACCGTAGATGCCGAACCGCGTCGTCGAGGCGCCCCATCGTCGCCGCGCCCAGGCCGAGCGCCTCGCGCACGGTGCCGACAATGCACACGATGCCGGCCCCGCCACAGACGAGGAGGTCGGCGTGGGGCAACAGGAGCTCGTAGCAGTCGGCCGCGCGCTTCCGGTCGTCGAACTCCATCGCGAATTCGGTCATCCAGGCGAGCGCCGTCAACCGGACCATCGGCGGCACCGTGGCGGGCGGCGGCATGGTCCGATAGATCTGGTGTGCTCTCTCCCGTTCTCCGGTCGCCAGGAACCAGAACGCGTTGACGGCCGAGCTGAACCCGACGACGGAGGCAATCGCGGTCGGTGGCAGATGCCTTTCCACCGGGAACTGACCGGGTTCACCCAGCAGCATGCGGTAGACCATCAGCATCCCCTGGGACGGCAGGAGCGGGCCCCCGGTGCCGGCCCGGCGGGCAAGCCGCTCGGTCTCGAGCGCGAGTGTCATCGCCTCGTCGAACCGACCGCGGGCGCCAGCGATCGCGGCGCGGCACCGGGCCACGTGCCAGTCGGCGAGGGGTGAGCGGAGCGGTCCGGCCGCGGCGGCGATCGGCGCGAGCTCGGCCTCGGCGGCGTCGAGGTCGCCCAGTTGGGCGAACGCGTCGAAGCGCCACAGCCGGCCCCACAACGCGGTGTCGTCGTCGCTGTCGGTGCCGAGAGCGACCATGCGGTCGCCGAGCGCGATCCGCTCGTGACACGCGTCTGGGCCGCTCATCGCCATCTGCCGCGCCCGTAGCGCCTCCCGGATCGCCCGCCGGTCGCCGACCCGCTCCGCCATCGCGAGCGCCTGCGCCGAGCGAGGCTCGTCGTCGTGCTCATCCCAACTGCTCAGCGACACCCGCAGGGCGAGCAGCCGGGCTCGCAGGGCGCTGTCGCCGTCGGGCAGGCCGTCGAGGGCCTCCTCGCACAGCCTCCGGCCGATGGCGTCCCAGAGGTGGTCGGAGACGCCCTCCATGGTGAGCGCCGCCAGGGCGATGGACTCCGTGTCGCCGATCTCCCGGGCGGTGTTCGCCGCCTCGAGCAGCGTGTCGCGGGCGTCTGCGACCCCGAAGGAGCGGACCTGAGCGTCGGCGATCGCGAGGAGCAGCCGGCAGCGCTGCCCCGGGTCGGCCAGGTCGTGGGCGGTCGCGGCGTCCCGCGCTCGCCGGTACAGCGCGGCCGCCTCGTCCCACGCGTACTGCGCCCTCGCCCGCTCGGCGGCGCGTTCGGCCCAGGCGACCGCCTGCACCGCGTCGCCGGCCGGCAACGATTCGAGACGGTGATAGGCGACCTCGGCCACCCACGCGTCCGCGTTGCCCCGCCCCACCAGGTAGTCGGCCATGCGCCGGTGTAGAGCGAGCCGTTCTGCGGTGGGCACGTCGAGCCGCGCCGCCTCGCGGATGAGATCGTGCGCGAAGCGCCGCCCGCTGCTGGCGACGACGATCCCGGCGGCCGCAGCCTCGTCCAGGGCCGACAGCACGTCGTCGAGGGACAGGCCGGTCGCGCTGGCCAGCGCGATGGGGTCCACTTCGGACCCCAGTACCGCGCCGGCCGAGACGACTCCTCGGCACGGCCGCGACAAGCGGTTGAGCCGGTCGCGCACGGCATCACGCACGCCGTCCGGCAACTGACCGTCCAATGAGGACGTGAGGAGCCGGCCCAGCTCGCCAACGAAGAACGGGTTGCCCTGCGTCCGCCGGCACACGGCGGACGCGACCGAAGCCGGGACCTCCCAGCCGGTAACGCCGGAGAGCAACGTCGCCACCTCGGACTCGTCGAGACCGGTCAGCCTCATCCGGGTGACCGCGGGCTCCCGGGCCAGCGCGGCGACCGCGGCGCGCAACGGTTCCTGGCCGACCGTCTCCGTGTCCCGGTAGGTGACGAGCACCATCAGGCGGGACGTGGCCAGGGCGGTGGACAGATGGACAAGCAGACGCACCGACGCCGAGTCGGCCCACTGAACGTCGTCGAGCGTGACGAGCAGCCCACCCGGCTCCGCCTCGGCGACGAGCGCCCCGGTCGCCGCCTCGAAGAGCCGGAACCTCCGCTGCGGCGACACTCCATCCGGGACGGTCGCGCCATCCGGGACGGTCGCTTCCGACTCCCGCGGGCTCATCTCCACGGGCGTCTCGCGGCCGAGGGCCCGGAAGACCTGGAGGAACGGCCAGTACGGCGGGCTGCCCTCGTCTTCGGTGGCGCGGCCCGCGACGACCACCATGCCCAACTCCCGCGCGCGGGTCGCGGCCTCCTCGGTGAGGCGGGTCTTGCCCACGCCGGGCTCGCCGGCGACGATCACGACCTGGCCCTTGCCCTCGACGGCGGCGCGCAGCCGCTCCTGGAGCGTCGCCCGTTCCGGCTCCCGTCCGACGAACCCTGGCCTCGACACCCGACCCCCTTGGCTACCCAGGCCCATCGTACGGGTGGCCGGTACAGTGCTGTCGTGACGCGATCGGCGAAGAGCCTACGAGATGCCTGAGCTTCCCGAGGTCGAGTCCGCCCATCTCGTCATCGAGCAGACGGCCCTAGGCCACCGCATCGTGGACGTCAATGACACCGACGTGTACGTGTGCCGTCCCCACCTACCCGGAGAGATCAGGACGGCCCTGCGCGGCCGTCGGCTCGTTCGCTCCGGCAGCGGTCCGAACCAGGGTTCCCCTGTCAAACTCGCCCGTCGAAGGATCATCTGGCAGCACCCGCGGCAGCCAGGCTTCCAGCCTGCTCTACAAGATCGCCACCCGAAATGCTGAACTGACCACCGTTCAGGTTCCGGCGTCGAGGGCCCGGCCATGGTCGCGTAGACCGACGGCGCGTAACGCATCTGCATGGATGGCTACTCGGGCGGGAAGTACTACACCGCGACGAGCAGCAACCTGAACAGCTGGTCCGCCCGGTCCGAGGTGCCAACGGCTCTCCGGGGTCATCCGGCACGGCACCGTGCTGCTGCGCGAGACTGTGCAGACGGGCGACTCGTTGCCTCCGCCGCGGTGGCTCAGCACAGCTCGAAGTGCATGGGCGTGGCGAACAACACGACGGCGACCCAGCTGCAGCAGGACGCGTGCAACGGCCAGGTCCGGCAGTCGTTCGAGTCCCACCACGTCGGCGCCGATACGTGCCGGATCGTCAACACACCAGCAACGGACGCTGCGTGGACATCGACGGCGGCTCCAGCAACAACAACGGCAAAATCATCCAATGGACCTGTAGCGGCGCCGGTAACCAGATCTTCCAACTGAACCAGGTCGCCACCGGCGTCTATCGGCTCATCGCGACCCACAGCGGCAAATGCGTCGACGTCACCAGCGGCTCGACCGCCGACGGCGCGAAGCTCATCCAGTACACTTGCGGCAGCGGCAGCAACCAGCGTTGGTCGCTGCCCGGTCACCCGTAATCTCCGGTATCTCGCCGTACGGCAGGCGAGGGGCGCGGCTCTGTACCGTAGGTACGTAGTTTAGCTCCAGAACATGGCCGTCGAGGCGGCCAACGGAGGCGGTGTTCCGGGGGAGACGTTCGACGCGCTCGCCCCCGGGTGCCCGATGGCAGTTCTCCGGTGGCGTCCCTGCTGGCGGCTTGGATCACGACCTACGACAGTTCAGGCGCACGGTTCGTCAAGGCCCTGCTCGGCGATCGGGACTGGCACCGCGCCCAGGAGGCCACCTACCCCCTGCTGGCACTGACCCTGTTTCTCGCCGACGCCAGCGGCGGCGTCAACGCGTCGCCCACCGCCTTCGCCGCGCGACCAGTCGCCTTCGCGGCCGCCGGGCCGTGCACAGCGGTGACCGAGTTCGTGCAAAAGGCGATCAACGCGGTGGCCAGCGTGCTCAAGGTCAACACGTCCGGCGGCGGTTTCCTGGGCTTCCTCGGAAAGATCTGGAACACCGCGGTCGACCTGGCGACCGAGTTCGTTAAGGGGCTGATCGACGTCGTGACCCGGCCCGTGGTCAACCTGCTGGTGAACGTGTTCGGCTCGTGGCGACGATCGCCCAGGCCGCGTCCTTCCTCACCAAATGACGCGCGGTCGCGACGCCAACCCCCGAGGAGAACCGGTTCGGCGTCCTCCCGAACGAGGTCACCGGCACCATCCGGCTGAGCATGGACCACGACCAGTTGCCGATTCCCAACGTCGTCGTCGACTGCGCGAGTGCGGTTGGCGTCAACCTCCGCGACGTCGGCGCCACGACGGGTTCGAAGGTGACGTGGACCGAGAACGACCCCAACGACCTCGCCACCCGGGTCAGTGCCGACGAGGCCGTCAAACCCGATCACAGCGCCACCTACACCTATCGGACCAGCCAGGAGACGCCCGAACTGGCCAAGAGTCCGAACGAACACGGCGCGCTGGTGGAGGTCCGGGCATCGGTTCAGCGCAATGATGTCGAGAAGGTCCGCGAACGGTTCACCAAGCTCCTGCTGGACCAGATTCCGGATGCCATACGCTCCATTGTGGAGCCCATGGCGCGGCAGCTGCTGGACGCACCGACCCGGCATCTGGCGGAGATCTCCGACGTCAACGCCATCGCGTACGTCGCGGTGCGCTTCCACACCCAGCCCGACCCGACCCCGCGCGCAACACCGCCGGCCAGCCAGGGCGGCCCGGGCGGCCACGGTCGGGCCGTCGTGGCCACCCACTGCCCCGACGCGAGCGTCATCGGTCACCGGTACACCTTCCTCGACTCCGCGTCCGGGCCGCCGTACGCGCCGGCCGACGGCATCCGGTGCGTGTACATCCTGCCCGAACAGGGCACGACCCAGCTGCACGTCCTGGCCACCGGCACGCTGCCTCCGACGCCCGCGGACCCTGTACCGCGCGTAAACCCGGTTAGCGTGTCTGAGGTGCAGGTTTGTGTGCGTTCGGCGCGCCAGACTCAGCCGCCGACGCGAGGAGGACGAAGGTCGGGCGCCGGGTCCTTGAACACGGCGCCCGGGAAGTTTGCTCCGATACATCCATACTGAAGGGGGGACTTGAACCCCCATCCGTGGCATCTCTGCCACACCTGACGTATCTGTGTTCAAGCACGCTTGAGCACGCCGTAGAGGCACCCCGAATGCCACTGACGGCTGCCCGCCGACGCTGGCGGTGGGTGGCATGACCAGCGTCGCTATGCCCGCGTTAGTACCGCCGGTTGCGCCACCGCGGCGATCCGACGAGCCTTCGCCTCCGCGGCGCGGCTCCCAGCGGCCGCTGCCTCTAGCACCACTCGTGGCGCCGCGTGCCCGCTCGACGGTATACGGACTGGCCGCGGTCGACGACCGTGGCCGGGTCGCTGATCATGAGATCGTCCGCGCGCTGTGCTGGCGAGCCGGTACCAGGCTGGACATCCGTGTAGTCGGCGGTGTGATCGTCGTCGCGGCAAGCGACGATGGCGCGTTTAGCGTGACCAACAACGGCCATATCCGTCTGCCCGCTACCGTCCGACGCAGCTGCGCCGTCGAGCCGGGCGATCGAGTCCTGCTCGTCGCTGAACCCGCCAATGGCGTCCTGTCAGTGCATCCACCGGCCGCATTGGACACGATGCTGACCCGGTTGCATACCCAGGTGACGGCCGGTGATGCGGCATGACGAACCAGACGGTGACCACCGCCGGCAAGGCCGAGCTGGACGCGGCCCGCCTGATGCTGGCCCGCATGGGCATCTCGCCCGCTGACCTGCTCAATGGCGCGTCGACCCGACCGCCGGCACCCACGTTCGCCGACTACGTGCCGGTCGTGGCGCACGCGGTCAGCGACGCAAGCCGCCGCGCGTATGGCTCCTACTGGAAGCGGATCGTCGAGCAATGGGCCAACCGGCGCCTTGACGAACCCACGCCGTCCGAGATCAAGCAGTTGGCCGAGCACGTCCGGACCCACGTGGTCGTACGCCGCAACGCCCGCGGTGGCCGCAGCGCCGTCGAGAACTTCATCACCGCGCTTCGCTGCCTCTACAACCATGCCGTCGCTGACGGCCACATCAGCGAGGCGGACAACCCGGCCCGTAAGATCGACAAACCTCGCCGGCTCACCACCACCCGCCGCGCCGTCCCCGACACCCGCCTCGCTGAGATCAACCAGGTCGCTGCCACCACCGGCAACGACCCTGCTCTGGACACCCTGCTCCTGCGGCTGCACACAGAGACCGCATGCCGGCGAGGCGGAGCGCTGGCCCTGCGCCCGGCCGACCTGGACCCAGATCAGTGCCTGATCCTTTTGCACGAGAAGGGCGACACCGTGCGCTGTCAGCCTATCTCGCCGACCCTGATGACCCACCTCCAAGACCACGTCCGCGAGCGCCCTGCGCCGCCAGGGGAGAGACTGCTGCGCTACCGTGGCGGTCGGTCAATCACTTCACGTCGCTACGACCACCTGTGGGAACGCATCGGCAGCCACCTGCCCTGGGTCGCCACCCAGCAGATCAGCACCCATTGGCTGAGGCACACCACCCTCACCTGGGTGGAACGTAACTTCGGCTACGCCGTGGCCCGCGCATACGCCGGCCACTCCGCCAACGACAACGACGCAACCACCACGACCTACGTGCGGGCCACCATCCACGAGGTTGCCGAAGCACTGGCCGCCCTTACCTGCGAGCCGCATCCGCTCGCGGCGTGAGGCGATGGACGGGAGTCGGGCCGCCTGGAGCCTCGACTCAAGGCTCCCGGCCCCCGCTACCTTGGCTCCCGGCATACCGCCCGTAAGCCGCTTCGGGACGACCGTGCTGGGTACACCAGCTGCGGCGCCAGCGTCGCGACAAGATCCGCCGGCTAGCCCGGGTCGTTCAGTAGCCGCGTCGTTGTGAGCGTGCGTGAACATAGAAGTGCCCCTTTACCTGGGAAGATCGATCTCGTCTAGGGATCGGATCATGCAGGTGAGGTGCACTCGTAGGGTGAGGCGTACTTCCCCCGTCCGAAGATCCCCTCGTCGCCTTCAGTGGGTGCCGGCGGTACGGACGCGCTTGATCCTTAAGGCCGGAGGTCTTGGCCCGCCGGCTCTTCGCCCTCGCCGGCCGGCTCCTCGGAGTTCTGGGCGATCCATTCCAGTTGCTAGTCACGGCATCGTTACTGGCGGCCCGCCACTAGTCTCGCGGTGTGCCCGAGTTCAGCTGGCGACCGGCCAATGACGCGACGAGCGAGGACGTCGAGGCCGTGTTCGACGCCGGCGGCGCCCGCAAGTGCCGCTGCCAGGCGCTCAAGGTCCCGGGCTGGATCTGGCGCGACACGACCCAGCAGGAGCGCGACGCCGCGCTCCTGGAGCAGGCCGGCTGCGGCACGAGCGGCCCCACCTCCGGCCTCGTCGGGTACGTCGACGGCGAGCCGGCCGGCTGGGTCGCGGTCGAGCCGCGGGAGAACTACCCGAGGATCTGGGCCCGGCAGAAGTCGTGGATGCGGATGGACCGCGACCTCGAGGGCGTCTGGTCGGTCACCTGTTTCGTCGTGCGGAAGGGCTTCCGTCGACAGGGACTGATGTACGAGCTCGCCGCCGCAACCGTCGAGTACGGCAGGCAGGTCGGCGCTCGCGTCCTCGAGGGCTACCCCACCGAGCCGCCGCCGGGGAAGACCGTGATCTGGGACGAGGCGTCGGTCGGGCTGCTCCAGGTCTTCCTCGATGCCGGCTATGAGGTCGAGGCGTCGCCCACCCTGCGCCGGAGGGTGGTGCGACACCGACTCGGCGCGTCGTCCTGACGGTCGGTTCCGTCCAAGCCCAGGCGCGGTAGTCGTATCTGGGCCTATCGCTCTATGCGACCAAATGACGCTCGCGTCCAAGCCCCAGCCGCTTCTCACCCTGGTCGTGGTGCCGTTCTCTCGCCCTATTCGGGCCGAGAACCTCCCCATCGCTCAAGAACCGTGGCCGGGTCATTCAGCGACATCGGCCCCCACGCGTCACCGGCGGGAAGCGTCTCGTCTATCTCGCTCCACCGCGCCCACGCCGACTCCCGCGTCCCCGCCGCCAAGACCGACACCTGACAACCACGCTCAGAACGGGTGCACCGTGGCGGTCAGGGTTACAGGCACCCCATCGGACCCGACGGTCCGCGCGCAGACGCGTCACGCCCGACTCGTCCAACGCAGGCGCAGGATCGAACCCATCGACGACAGGTAACGCATCGGCCCACGCAGTGAAGACCCGCCGATCGCGACCACGATCCAGGTCACAAACCTCAGCATGACCCCGCAGCCCATCCGGCGTGACCAGCCACGTCAACACCGGCAAATCGGGATGCCCATCCAAAACGAGCACCAGCACATGCGCCGACTGCCGCAGCAGCCACCGCACCGCGCCGGACCCGACGAACTCCTCGCGAGCCATCGACGATCAACTGCCAGT
>JAXIPB010000046.1:0-24261 GCA_045403155.1 Micromonosporaceae bacterium | reverse complement strand
TTCGACGCGCTGCCAGAGCTGATCCGTGGTCGCCGCGGCGCGGGATAGACAGCGGCGCGGGATAGACAGCGGCACCGGAGAGACAGCGGCACCGGAGAGACAGCCGCACGGGATACCGTTGAGCCCGATGCCGGAGACGCCCCGCACCGATGCCGCCCGCGCCGCCGTGCTCGCGCGGCTGTGGGGAGCGCTGGCCCGCGAACCGATCCCCGGCCTGGGTGCGCGCGAGTGGTCCGGCGCGACGCTCGTGATCAAGGTTCCCGACGGCCGCACCCTGCGCGGCCCGGCCGCCGCCGCCCGCCCGTTCGCCGTCGCGCCCATGGATTTCGCGCTCGACCTCGACGGCGCGCGACACGCGGACCCGGCTGCGCTCGTACGGGCGCTGGATCTCCCGGTGCCCACGACCGCGCTCGAGGCGGAACTCGACAACAGCGTGGTCAACCTCGCCCTGGCCCGGGAGGCCCAGCCGGTGCCGGATGGCGGCCAGCCCACGCTCAACCGGGCGGTCCGCTCCCCCGACCCGCTCGCCTACCTCGAACAGAGCGTTGTGGACGGTCACCCGCTGCACCCCTGCTGCCGCACCCGGATGGGGCTCTCCCGAGACGAGGTCATCGCATACGCGCCGGAGCATCGCCCGATCGTCTCGCTGCACACAGTTATCGTGCCGGAGCGGCGCTGGCTGGGCGTCGAATCCCCACCGACCCTCGTGGTCCATCCATGGCAGCGCGCCCACGTGCTCGACGCGTACCCGTGGCTCACACCGAGCGACGAGATCCGCCCCGCGAGGCCGCTCATGTCGCTGCGCACCCTCGCCCTCGTCGGCGCGCCGAACACGCACGTCAAGACAGCCGTGGACGTGCAGATGACCTCGGCGATACGCACCGTCTCCCCCGCCGCCATCCACAATGGACCACTTGTCTCCGCGCTCTTGCGCGACCTCACAGCGGGAACTCCGACACTGTCCGTGCTCGCCGAGTTCGGCGCGGGCGCGGTCCTCGTCGACGGTGAGCCGTCGCGGAGCCTCGCGATGGTGTGGCGGGAGGGTCCGTCCCTCGGCCCGGGCGAGCTGGCCATGCCGCTTGCCGCGCTCGCCGCCCCTTCGAACGCGGACGGTCGCCCACTCGCTGTGGAGATCGTGACACTGGGATATGGCCGCGACCCCCTGGCATTCCTGGACGCGCTCGCCCGGCTCATGCTGCCGCCGTTGCTGACTCTGCTCCACCGGGGTGTGGGGCTGGAGGCCCACGGACAGAATCTCCTCGCCGTGCTCCGTCATGGACGATTGCACCGACTGCTGTACCGGGACTTTGGCGGTCTTCGGCTCAGCCCGGCGCGGCTGCGCGCGAAGGGCTTCGAACCTCCCCCGACCCGGGGCGACCTCGCGACGGACGATCCGCGGGTGCTGCGAACCAAGCTTCTCGCCTCGGCGGTCTCCACAGTGCTCGGTGAGACGATCGCGGTCCTGGGCCGCGAGTACGGATTCGACGAGCAATCCGCCTGGGCGCGCGTGGCCGCTGCTGCTCGCGGGCACGACGGCGCGGAGGCCGCCGGCCTGTTCGCCGACACCCTCCCAATCAAGGCGATGACCGCGATGCGGCTGGCCTCGGATCCGGTCGCCGACCTCTGGTCGCATGTGCCCAACCCGATGGCGGGGCTGCCATGAGCTCCGGCCGCGCCGTCACCGCCAGCGGTCACGACAGCCCTGCGCCGACCGCCGCGGCCGCCCGGAGGGCCGAGGACCGGCTAGCCGAGCTGGCACCGCATCTGGTGGCCGGCTTCCGCGCGAGCCTGCCGCGCGCGATAGATGTGGTCTCCCGCCGGCTGCTCGGCGCCGCCTACCGGGAAGCGCGGGCGGGACACCACGCCAGTTCGTGGTCAGGCGACCGGGTCTTCCTGCCCACGGTCGACGGTGGCTACCTGGTCAGCCGAGCCGACCGGTACGCCTTCGACCGGATCGAGATCGCCGAGCGTCCGACGGTGGACCCGGCCCTTCTCATGCAGCGCCTGGCCGGGCGCGGCGCGGTGACGCGTCTCGTGGCGGCAGAGCTCACCGACGCGTCGATCAACCTCGCCTTGGCCTACGCACGCCGCAGCGAGATCGAGGCCGACCTGGTCGCCCGGGCCGAACTCACGGGTGCCCGCGACAGCCTGGACCTCGCGGCCGGACTCGACGCGGACGACCAATGCCTCCTCCTTGAGCGCCTGTCGACCGAGGGGCACAACCTCCATCCGTGCGGCCGGACCCGCCTCGGTTGGAGCGTGGCCGACCTGCTCGACCACGACCTCGAGACGCCAGGAACAACCGTCGGCTTCGTTGGCGTGCGCCGCGACGTCCACATCGGAGACAGCATCGGCGATGTCCTCGCCGACGGCGTGCGCCCGCGTCTGGATCCGGACCGGTTCGTCGTGACACCGGTGCACGCATGGCAGCTCGAGCGGGTGATACGCGGGCGGTACGCGGATCTCATCGCCGACGGTGTACTGGTTCCGCTCGACCACACCGTGCCCGCGACGCCGACTGCCGCACTGCGTACCCTCCTCCTGCCGGGAGGCCCCGGCGGAGCGCGCCGCTACCTCAAGCTCTCCCTCGACATCCAGGTCACCTCCACCCGACGGACCATCTCCGTCGCGAGCACCCGCAACGGGCCGGCACTATCCGTGATGCTGGCCGGGTTGCTCGCCGAGTCCAGCGACCGGGTGCTCCTCATGGCCGAGACCGCCGGTTCGGCCACCGTCGCCTCCGCGGGGCGGGAGCGCGACCTGGCCGCGATCGTCCGGTCTGGACTCTCCGGCCGGCTCGCCCCGAACGAGATGCCGGTTCCGGGCGCGTCGCTCTACGCCGTCTCGCCGATCACCGGGGCGACCGTCGTGGCGGAACTCGTCACCCGCTTCGGCCGCACCCGCGGCTTGACCGGGCCGTCGGCAGCACTGAGCTTCATCGATGAGTACGCCAGGCTGCTGCTGCCCCCGATCCTCACGCTGGCTACCCGCCACGGGATCGGGCTCGAGGCGCATCTGCAGAACTGTGTGCCGACGTTCGTCGACGGGGTGCCCTTCCGGCTCGCGCTGCGCGACCTCGCCGGGATGCGGCTCTACCCCCGCCGGCTATATGACCGGCGACCGCGGCCGGCGCTGCGGCTGTGGCCCGGCTCGGTGATCGTCACCGGTGATGTGGATGTCATGCGCGCGAAGGTCGCCTACACCGCGCTGCAGGCCCACCTCGGCGAGATCGTGGTCCGCCTGGTGGAGTCGCACGGCCTCGACGAGCCGGCCGCGTGGGCGAGCGTTCGCGGCGTCGTTGACGAGGTGTACGACGGACTCGGCGCTGATCGAACGATCGCGAGTCAGGCGCGGGACGACCATGCATTCCTCACCGCGCCAGCGCTGCCCCACAAGGCGCTGCTCGGCATGCGCCTCGCGGCCGGACGGGGCGAGCCCGGCGACATCTACGTCCTAGTGGAGAATCCGCTGCGGTGACCGAGACCATTCCCGATCGGGTACGAGCGGCGCTGCTGGGCATCCCGGCGCCGCGCTGCGCGTACGTCTATGACCGAACGACGCTGACCGGGACAGCGGCCGCGGTCCGGGCCGCGTTGCCGTCCGGCACGACGCTCATGTACGCGGTGAAGGCGAACGGGCACCCGGATGTACTCGCCGCGCTCGCCGCCGAGGTCGACGGCTTCGAGGTCGCCTCCGGGGGCGAGTTGGCTCTCGCCCGGATCGCCCGGGCCGGGATCGGCACCGCGACGCAGATCGTCTTTGGCGGCCCCGCCAAGACCGACGCCGAACTGGAGGCGGCGGTCGAGGCCGAGGCGACGGTCAACGTCGAGAGCGCCCTGGAACTGCGGCGCCTCGCCGTGGCCGCGGAGACCGCCGGGGTACGGGTACGCACGGCGCTGCGGGTCAACCGGGCCGGTGCGGGGGCGCTCCCCGGAACCGGGTCGCTCCCCGGAGCGCAGGCGCTGCCCGGCACCCACCAGATGAGCGGCGGACCGACTCCGTTCGGCATCGACGAGGCCCACCTGGCCGACGCGGTGGAGATCGCCTTCGGTCACCCGTCGCTGCGCGTGATCGGATTCGCGCTGCACGCCGTCTCCAACAACCTCGACGCCGGCGCCCACGCGGCCTTCGTCGCGGAGGCAGTCCGGTGGTCGGTCGAGGCCGCGACGGCATACGGGATCCCGCTCGAATCGGTCAACGTCGGCGGCGGTTTCGGCGTCGACTACACCGGCGGCGATCGGTTCGACCTCGACGTCCTGGCCGACGGCCTGAAGGCGATCACGGCCGCCCTGCCGGGCGGCGCCCGGCTCGTCTTCGAGCTCGGGCGCTTCCTCGCCGCCGATGCGGGCTGGTACGCGGCCGAGGTGGTCGATCTCAAGCACACCCACGGCCGGTGGTTCGCCGTCGTCCGCGGCGGCACCCACCACTTCCGCCTGCCGGCCGCGTGGGGCTACAGCCATCCGTTCACCGTGCTGCCCGTGGAGGCGTGGGCTCGCCCGTACGACCGCCCCGAGGTCAGCGATGTCGTCATCGACGCGGTCGGCGAGCTGTGTACGCCGCGCGACGTCCTCGCCCGTGATCAGCCGGTGGCGCGGTTGCGCGTCGGCGACCTCCTTGTCTTCGCACGCACCGGCGCGTACGGCTGGGAGATCTCCCACCACGATTACCTCCGACATGATCCACCAGAGTTCCTGGTGACGGGCTGAGTACGCCGGACAGAGCCGGCCGGCGGGCCGTTTGACGAGCACATAGACTGTGCCGGTCCTCACACGGACCAGGCAGTAACCCCCGCACCCCCCGGAGGCCCCCCTCATGCCGTCGTACGGCCGTTCTGCCACCGTTCGGTCGCACCGGCGCGGTGGCCCACCCCGCCGCATCGCCCTCGCACCGTGGCTGATCATCGGATCGGTGATCATCCTGGTCGGCGCAGGTGTGACAGCCGGATATGCCTACCTCACCGGCGGGTGCTCTGGCCGGGCCGAGGCGACGATCGTGGTCACCCCACGAATCGAATCGATCATGCAAAAGCTGAACGAGGATTGGGCGCATACCTCGCCCTCGGTGAACGGGACGTGCGCGGCCGTGACGGTGGCGGCGAAGGACTCCGCCGAGGTGGCCCAGGCGCTGGCCGGCGAATGGGATGTGAAGACCGACGGCGCGACCCCCGACGCCTGGGTCCCCGACTCGAGCGCCTGGATCCGCAAGGCCTCAGTCGACGCGGACGCCGAACGGATCATCCCCGACCTTCAGCCGAGCCTGGCCCGCACGCCGACGGTGATCGCCATGCCCAAGCAGCTGGCCCAGGCGGCCGGCATGACGGCCAAGCCCCTCACCTGGCAGCAGATCATCGACAAGCTCAACACGAGCGGGGGATGGAAGGCCTACGACCACGACGAGTGGGGCGCATTCAAGGTCGGTCTCTCTGATCCTCAGGCATCCACCGCCGGGCTGCTCGCGCTCATGGCGATCTCGGACACCGACGACGACGGCGAGGTGAGCCAGCAGGAGCAGGCCACGCTGCTCGGCCTCAAGAAGGTCATCACGCTCAAGGCGACGCAGACCGCCGAGATCTTCAACGGGCTGCGTGCGGCGGCCGACGCTGACCCGGCCAAGGCGCTCACGTACGTCTCGGCCTTCCCCGCGCTCGAGCAGGACGTGCTGAACTACAACCTGAGCCATCCGAAGGTGCCTCTCGTCGCGGTGTACCCGGGGGACGGCACCGCCGAGGCGGACTTCCCGTACCTGGTCCTTCAGAACACCCCCTGGGCGGACGCACAGCGCCAGGAGGTCGCGGCGGCCTTCGTCCGCTTCGTCCGCGGCGCCGAGGGCCGGACCGCCTTCCAGGAGGCTGGCTTCCGTGACGGGAACCGGTCGCCGGGACCGGCACTGACCACCGCCAACGGCGTGACGGAGAAGATCACGGCCCTGCCGCGGGCGATCCTGCTGCCGGAGTCGGTGCAGTACGCCTCCGCATCGTGGACCGCCGTCACCCGGCCGACCAACCTGCTGCTCGTCTTCGACACCTCCGGCTCGATGAACGGCGAAGTCAGGGGTACCGGGAAGAGCCGGCTCGACCTCACCAAGGCGGCCGCAGTGAGCGCGCTCGGCCTGCTCGACGAGTCCGCCTCGGTCGGCGTGTGGGCGTTCTCCACGCGAAATCAGGGCCAGGACCACCGCAAGCTGTTGCCGGTCGCCCCGCTCGGCGACTCCGCCGGCACCGGAACGCATCGCGACGCCGTCAACAGGGTGATCGGCAACCTGTCGGCCGGTGGCAACACCGGCCTCTACAACACGGCGTGGGCCGCCTGTCAGGAGCTGACCGCCAATTACCAGGCCGGCGCGGCCAACCTGGTCGTGCTGCTCACCGACGGAGCCGACGACAACAACATCGCCGGCAGCCTGTCGCTGGACAAGCTGCTGTCGAGCCTCAGGGGCACCTGCGGCGGCACCGCCAAGCCAATTCAGTTGATCACGATCGGGCTCGGCGTCGACTCGGACTCCGCGGTCCTGCGCCAGATCTCCGCCACCACGAAGGCCGCGACGTTCTCCTCGCCGAGGTCCTTCGACATCAACCAGGTCGTCCTATCTGCCCTCTTCGACTAACCCGAATCGCCGTTGGGAAGAGGGGTGTCCCATCGCGTGCGCCATGAGTATCCGGAATACTTTATTACGGCTACTCATTCGGTCGACGCGACAAGCCCGGCCTACTGGCCCACATGCCCGAGAGCGATCTGGCGGCCCGACGGCGTCAGCGAGCCGCGCCGAGGGCGGCCCGCAGCGGCGCCGCCTTCTCGTTGGCCTCGGCCACCTCGGCGAGCGGGTCCGAGTCCCAGGTGATGCCGCCGCCGGCCCAGAGGTGCATCCGCTCACCGTCGACCGCGACCGTCCGGATGGTCAGCCCCAGATCCAGGCGGTTGGCGTCGAGCCACCCCAGCGCACCCATGCTGGGGCCGCGGCCGACCGGCTCGAGCGCGGCGATCTGGACAAGCGCGGCCAGCTTGGGCGCACCGGTCACCGAGCCCCCCGGGCACACCGCCCGGAGCAGGTCGGCCAGATCGACCCCGTCGGCCACGCGTGCCGTGACCCTGGACTCGGCCTGCCAGAGATCGCACCAGCGCCGTACCACGAAGAGGTCGGGTACGTCGACGGTTCCGGTGCGGGCCACGTGGGCCAGGTCGTTGCGCTCGAGATCCACGATCATGATGTGCTCGGCCCGTTCCTTGGCCGACGCCAGCAGCTCACGCCGGCCCGAGGCGGTCGCCGGCCGGGTTCCCTTGATCGGCCGGGTCTCGACCAGGCCGCCTTCCACCCGTACCAAGGCCTCCGGGGAGGCCGAGGCGATCGCCCAGCCGTCCCCGGTCAGGATCCCGGCATAGGTGGCCCCGGGCAGGGCGGCGACCCGCCGTAGCGCCGGCATGGGGTCACCGGAGTACGCCGCCGCGGCGTGACCGACGACGTTGACCTGGTAGACGTCTCCCCGGGCGATCGCCTCGCGGACCGTCTCGACGGCCGCGGCATGGTCCCGCGGCGACCAACTGGATGCCCAGGCACCGGGGCGCCACTTCCCTTCGCCCACGCCGGGCTGTGTCGCGGGGGTCTCGGCGTGCCCGTACACCACGGCGACGAGGTCGGGGATCGCGGGCGAGGGGCTGAGCGCGCCGGCCGACACGCCGAGCATGGCCGCGCCGGCGGCAGCGGAGACGAACAGGGCGGCGCCGCAGACCTCACGGGACAGGTGTGCGCGCGAGCTCGCGGCGAGCCCGAGCCGACCGGGCTCACCAGGGCCGAACGAACCAGGGCCGAACGAACCAGGGTCGGGCAGGCCCAGATCGTGGCCGCCGAGGAAGGCGCGAACCAGCTCGGCGGGGTCGCCACCATCGCCGATCCGCCACTCGAATCGGGAGCGCTCCCAGACTTCGTGACGCTCTGTAACCGAACCGCTCCGAAAAAGATCGACATTCGGTTGAGGCGTGGTCATACGAAGGGCCAATTGTCCGGTCATGTTGGGGATATGCGCTCGTATCTGCGTACTGTTGGGGAGTAGCGTGCGTGTCTGGTCATCGTGACCTGAGTAACACCACCCACCGGAGATCCAACAATGTGTGAGCACCAGCCCCCCTGTCCCAACGCCGACGCGGTCGACCGCGACGCCGCCCGGGCCGTTTCCTGCCACCCCGAGCAGGGCTGGAGCCTGCTCTGTAACGGCGTGATCATGTTCGAGGACACGGGCGAGCTCCTTCCCGATGGCCGCTGCGTGGAGCCGCACCGTGGCCCCGCGCCACACACCCTCGCGGTCGCCGTCGCCGCAAGCAGCATCTGATCGGCCCCCTTCATGATCACCCTTGAGTGGTGTGGCCCTGGGCACACCAAGTGCCGGTGATCACGCCAAGCGTCTAGCTCTGGTACGCCTCCGGCGGCGGGCAGGCGCACATCAAGTGTCGATCCCCGTACGCGCCGTCGACGCGGCGCACGGGCGACCAGTACTTCTCAATCGGTGAAATCCCGGCCGGATAGGCCGCCACGGAGCGCGGGTACGTGTGCTCCCAGGCGTCCGCGGTCACCATCTCCGCCGTATGCGGGGCGTTGGCCAGCGGGTTGTCGCCGGCGGGCCACTCCCCCGACGCCACCTTGTCGATCTCCCGCCGAATCTCGATCATGGCGTCGCAGAACCGGTCCAGCTCGGTGAGGTCCTCCGACTCGGTCGGCTCCACCATGAACGTTCCCGCCACCGGGAACGACATCGTCGGCGCGTGGAAGCCGTAGTCGATGAGCCGCTTGGCGACGTCGTCCACGGTGACTCCGCTGGCCTTGGTGATCGGGCGCAGATCGAGAATGCATTCGTGTGCGACCAGGCCTTTGTTGCCGGCGTAGAGCACGGGGAAGTGCTCGCGTAGCCGCGAAGCCACGTAGTTGGCCGCGAGCACCGCGACGCCGGTCGCCTTGGCCAGGCCATCCGGCCCCATCAGGCGAAGGTACGCCCACGAGATCGGCAGGATTCCGGCCGATCCAAGCGGCGCCGCCGAGACCGGACCGACCTTTGCGTCGCGCACATTGAGCGGGTGCGCGGGAAGGTACGCCGCCAGGTGTTCCCGTACCGCGAGCGGGCCTACGCCCGGGCCACCGCCGCCGTGCGGAATGCAGAAGGTCTTGTGCAGATTGAGGTGCGACACGTCGGCGCCGAAGTGGCCCGGCTTGGCGAAGCCGAGCAACGCGTTGAGATTCGCACCGTCCACATAGACCTGACCGCCCGCGTCGTGCACCTTCGCGCACAGCTGCGCGATGCCGGTCTCGTAGACGCCGTGCGTGGACGGATAGGTGATCATGATAGCGGCGAGCGATTGCCGGTGCTCCTCGATGCGCCGATCGAGGTCGACCAGATCAACGTTGCCTTCGCTGTCGCAGGCGACGACGACAACCCGCATGCCGGCCATCACGGCGCTGGCCGCGTTCGTGCCATGCGCACTGGACGGGATGAGGCACACGTCGCGGCTCACCTCGCCATTGGCCTTGTGGTACGCGCGAATGGCAAGCAGGCCGGCGAACTCACCCTGGGAGCCGGCGTTGGGCTGGACGCTCACCGCGTCGTACCCAGTGAGCTCGGCGAGCCAGGTCTCCAGCGTGCGCACGACTTCGGCGTACCCCTCGGCCTGGTCGAGCGGAGCGTAGGGATGCATGTTCGCGAACTCGGGCCAGGTGACCGGCTCCATCTCGGTGGTGGCGTTGAGCTTCATTGTGCATGAGCCGAGTGGGATCATGCCGCGGTCGAGCGCGTAGTCCTTGTCGGCCAGCGAACGCAGGTAGCGCAGCATGGCCGTCTCGGACCTGTGCGCATGGAACACCGGATGGGTCAGGTAATCACCGGAACGGCGCAGCGAAGGCGGAAGCGCGGGGTCGGTCTCGAGGCGATCGGTGTCCACATCGGACACGCCGAACGCGGCCCAAACCGCCCGAAGGTGGTCGAGGGTCGTGGTCTCGTCACACGCGATGCTGACCCGATCGCCGTCGACGACCCGCAGGTTGACCCCGCGGTCGGCCGAGGCCGCCGCCACCTGCTCCGCCCGACCCGGAACCGATACGGTGAGTGTATCGAAGAACGTCGAGGTCTCGACCGTGGCCGCGGCATCGCGGAGACCGGCGGCGAGGGTCGCGGCCATGCGATGGGTGCGGGCGGCGATGCCGCGTAGGCCGCGCGGCCCGTGGTAGACCGCGTACATGCTGGCCATCACGGCGAGCAGGACCTGCGCGGTGCAGATGTTGCTGGTCGCCTTCTCGCGCCGGATGTGCTGCTCCCGGGTCTGCAGGGCGAGCCGGTAGGCCTGGTTGCCGTCGGCGTCCTTGCTGACTCCGACGAGCCGGCCCGGAAGCGACCGCTCGAGGCCGGAGCGTACTGCCAGGAAGCCAGCATGCGGACCGCCGTAGCCCATCGGTACGCCGAAGCGCTGCGCACTTCCCACCGCGATGTCGACGCCGATCTCGCCGGGCGGGCGCAGCAGGCAGAGTGCGAGCAGGTCGGAGGCGACGGCGACGAGGGCCCCGCGCTCGTGCGCCGCGTCGACCAATGCCGCGTGGTCGCGTACCTCGCCGGAGGCGCCCGGGTACTGCAGGTGAAGGCCGAAGTACTCCTCGGGGATGCTCGCCGCGTCCTCGACGTCCACGACGCGCACCTCAATCCCGAGCGGCTCGGCTCTGGTTTCGATCACGGCGAGCGTCTGCGGGAACGTGTCGGCGTCCACGACGTACACGTTGCTCTTCGTCTTCGAGGCCCGGCGTGCGAGCGTCATGGCCTCGGCGGCAGCGGTCGCCTCGTCGAGCATGCTCGCGTTGGCGGTGGCGAGGCCCGTGAGGTCGGCGACCATGGTCTGGAAGTTGAGCAGGGCCTCCAGTCGACCCTGGCTGATCTCCGGCTGGTAGGGGGTGTACGCCGTGTACCAGGCCGGGCTCTCGAGCACGTTGCGCCGTATGACACCGGGGGTGTAGGTGCCGTAGTAGCCCAGGCCGATCATCGAGACCTTGACGCGGTTGCGGTCGGCCTGCCCGCGCAGTTCGGCCAGGACCTCGGCCTCGGACGCGGCCGCCGGGAGGTCGAGCGTGCCGTGCCAGCGAATCACCTCGGGGATCGCGGCGTCCATGAGTTCCTCGACGGAGCTGTACCCCACGATCTCGAGCATTCGTCGCTGCTCGTCGGGGCCTGGGCCGATGTGTCGGCCGGCGAATGGCACGCCGTACGTGAGGTCTCCGCTCATGCCCTGGCTCCTTGAGGGTTCGGACGTCGCTTCCCGTCCTCCCCCTCTGTCGCGCTGGGCCACTCGCTTCGCTCGTGACCCTGGTCACGCGACCGCGCTCCAGAGTGCCTGCCCGTCGTGGTCCCTTGTGCCTGAGAGGTTCCGGGGAGGATTTGCCCCTTCGGCGCCGTTTGGGCCTCTTCGCCCGACGGACTCTCCCACGTGGGTTATCGGCTCCCGACACGCTACCAGCGGCAGCGGGTCGTTGCCGGTATGCCTCGCCGGCGCGCGCCGCCAAGATCGTCGCAGGTGTCCGACACTCGCCCGGTTCCGCCCTGCTCCAACCGGGCAACTGACGAGCACTCGCGATATCAAGAGTGTTTCTGCGCCGAACGTCCCTAGGCTTGGCCTCGTGACGGTCCTTGCCGCGGAGAACCGCTGTGAATCGATGATTTTCCGCCGCCGTGGCCGCAGCGGTGTGAAGCTGCCGACGATCCCGGCGTCATACCTCGTTGTTAAGGGTTGAACAGCTTCCAGTGTCCCTCGGAGACGACTTCGACGTTTCCATCGGTCACTTTGATGGCCGTCTCGCCGTCTATCGCGTACGCCCGCACCGGCATCGTGGCGGCCCACTTCTCGGCGTTGGCCATGGAGTTGTCTGGCTTGCCCGGGTAATCCACGTGCGGAAAGATCGCGAAATCGACCATTCCCAGCGTTTTGTCGCCACCGCCGGGCGGGCTCCAGCGGACGAAGTCCGCCCCGATGTTGGGGGTCATCACCATGCTCCCCGCACTCAGTCCCACATAGACCGTATCGCGGAGCGTAGGCAAGAGGTCTGCCAAACCGGACTCGCGCATCCAATGGCATAGATACATGGGATCGCCGCCCTCGACCAGCAGGGCGTCGGTCTCCTGCACCATAGGGACCCAAAGCTCTTCACCGATGCTAGGCAGCGCTGTGAGCTCCAGTACTCCCAGAGACTTCCAACCCAATTGGGCCATGGGCGCTCTGTCTTCTCGTCCGCTGATCACACGGCATGCCTGGACGGCACCGCCCCGCTGGGCGTATAGCGCGGTCGGAATGAACAGGGCGCTGGACTCGGCGATCGGCTTGCCCAGCAGGTCGACCAGCGCGTCGTGGATGCTCGTGTTCTTGATGCCTGAGTCCGTAAGGAGAAGCTTCATCGTGCCCTTCCCTGGCCGTCTCATCACCCTGTCCGGTGAGGCTATCGCCTACTTCTGACAGAAGAACCACTGACGGGCCGCGAACCCGACCGCGCCCATCGTCAGCCGTAGCATGATCGGCGTGACGTACATCCCCGCCGCCAGCCGCTACGACTCCATGACCTACCGGCGCTCCGGGCGCAGCGGCCTGAAGCTGCCACTGCTCTCGCTGGGCCTCTGGCACAACTTCGGCGACACCCGGCCCTACGAGACGCAACGCGCGATCGCCCACCGCGCCTTCGACCTCGGCGTGACCCACTTCGACCTGGCCAACAACTACGGGCCGCCGTACGGCGCCGCGGAGGAGAACTTCGGCCGCATCCTGGCCACCGACCTCCGGCCGTACCGCGACGAACTCATCATCTCGACCAAGGCCGGGTACGACATGTGGCCGGGTCCGTACGGCGAGTGGGGGTCGCGCAAGTACCTGACCGCCTCCCTGGACCAGTCGCTCTCGCGGATGGGCCTGGAGTACGTCGACATCTTCTACTCGCACCGGCCCGATCCCGACACACCGCTCGAGGAGACGATGGGGGCGCTCGATTCCGCGGTACGAGCGGGCAAGGCGCTCTATGCCGGCATATCCTCCTACTCCTCGGCGAAGACGCGGGAGGCGGCGGCGATCCTGCGGGATCTGGGTATGCCGCTGCTCATCCACCAGCCGTCGTACTCGATGATCAACCGCTGGTTGGAGCGGGATGATCTGCTCGGCACGCTCGAGGAGGTCGGCGTGGGCTGCATCGCGTTCTCCCCGCTCGCCCAGGGCCTGCTCACCGACCGGTACCTCCACGGCATCCCGACCGACTCACGCATCGCCACCGGCGGCGCGATGTCGGCCGACATGTTGACCGAATCCAACATGGTGAAGGTTCGCAGTCTCGACGCGATCGCCGATCGGCGCGGCCAGTCGCTGGCTCAGCTCGCCCTGGCGTGGGCGCTGCGGGACGAGCGAATGACGAGTCTGGTCATCGGGGCGAGCAGCGTTGTCCAACTTGACGCCAACGTCGCTGCGCTCGACAACCTCGACTTCACCACGGAAGAACTGGCCGAAATCGATCAGTTCGCCACCGAGGGCGACATCAACCTCTGGTCCGGCGCCACCGGCTAACCCCCCTTGAGCCGACGATCATGACTTGGAGGTCATGATCGGCGCCTTCGAGCGACGGTGAGGTCATGATCACGGCGATCTTGGTCGGGGCCACTGACCGTGCCTTGCGACGATTGGCGTGATCGATCCGGCGGCGGCGACCTCGTCATACCGCACGAGCCAGGCGAGGATCGACCGTCCCGCACTAGCCGCGGAGGCCCCGCCCCGCGGGCGAATCGCGTTGCTCCTCACATCACAGAACGCACCCGAGCCGCTCGCCAGGTTCCATCCGAGTTCGGATACGCGGAAAGAGCTCGTACGCACGGCAGCGGGCCTCGCCGTGAGAATGGATGTGCCGATCACCGTGACTGGTCGGGCCGCCCTCGATCTTCGCATCGCGCGGGATCGGATACACCAGCCACATCCTCAAGATCGCGGTGATCATGATGCTGGCGTCCAAGATCTGCGCCGATCATGATTTGGAAGTCATGATCGGCGGTTTGGGGAGAGGTGGTCTGGGGAGGGGCGGTTTGGGGAGAGGCGGTCGGGGTGGGGGCGTTTGACTTCGGACTTGATGCGCTCGGAAAGGTCGCGGACGTCGGTATCGGCGAGGCGCCGGGCGAGGCTGGCGCGCAACGGCACCATTCGATCAACGACTCGCTGGGAGCGAATCTGGGAGGCGAGGTCGACGGCCTCGTGGCCCACCTGTATTCCCTGAGCCACGGCTCCGTCTTCGATCAGGAGCCAACCGAGGGTCGTGAGCTCGAAGGCCCGCGGCCGCGCCATCTGCAGCTCCCGTAGCGCGGTGCTGATGCAGAATCGCTCGATCGCCTCGGCGCGCTCGCCTGGGGTCGGCTCGACGAGACCGGCCAGGGTGGTACCGCGCATCGCCTGCAACTCCGCCGAGTCGAAGAACCGCACCCATCGGGGGACCTCCTCGTGCTCGGCTCGCGCATATTCGTCGCGGGCACGCTCGATGCCCGCCAGCGCCTGCCGCGTCTCCCCGAGGACGGCGTGCGCCCACGCGAGGCTCGCCTGGACCATCGCCATGGCGCGCCCGTGGCCGGACTGCTGCGCGGCGACCTGGCCGAGTTGCAACAGGCGAAGTGCCTGAGCCCCCCAGCCGTGATGCACGTGCAGCCGTCCAAGGCAGTACAGGACCTTCGCGACCAGTGAAGGCTCGTCGACGAATCGGGCGTGCTCCAGGGCACGGGCGAAGTGACGGCGGGCCGGCCCGAGCATGCCGACATCGAACGAGGCCCAGCCAGCCAGGTTGTGGAGGTCGGCGATCGCGATATGCAACGCGCGCTCCGCCTCGTCGCTGACCTCGGCGCGCAGCAACTGTTGTGCCCAGGCGACCTGGGCCAGGACCGCGTCCCGGCATGCCCCGCCACCGTGTTCGTGATCCATCGCCCGCAGCTGCGCGGTAATGCTCTCCAGCCGGGCCACGTCCGCAAGCCCGACGTGGTCGGGAGCGGATGCCCAGGCCAGCGCGAACGGCTGGGCCCAGCTCTGCGGGTCGACCGTGCTCGTGCCCACCGTGAGCTCGGCGACGCGGGCGATCAGCCGGCGCGAGTCCTCATCCTCCTCGGTCGAGGCAGGTGCGGCACCGATGAGCTGTGCGGTCGCCTCGTCGTACGCCAGCCCGAGGTGCCCGCGCGGTACGCCAAGGCCGTCGGCGATACGCACCAGTACGTCGTACGACACGACCTGGCGCCCACTCAGAATCTCGGAGATCTCCGACTGAGACTGGCCCGTGAGCGCCGCGATCCGTCGTTGCGAAACGCCGACCCGCTGCAGGAGTCGAAAGACTCCAGCGATGTCCCGCGATGCCAGCGCCCCGCGCATGTCCGGTCGCTGCCATAGCGCCGGATCCAGTCGTTCCTGCACTCGGCGGTCCCCGGCCAACAGTTCCTCCCCACCGCTGTTCGAACAATCGTCGCACGATAGCCAGCCTTCAGCGTGGAGGACAAGACGGCGAGTCACATCGATTGGCCGGACCTATCGGCGGTGCCAATCACCTTATGACTAGCGCATCCTATCGGCTCGACCGCTTGCATCACGGGCGGCAAACCAGCGAGTCTGATCTCACCTTTGATCATCGTACGACGATCGAGAGGCCACTATGGACCGTTCACGCGCACACCTCGTCCTCGTCTCGCATCGGCCGGCCCGAGATTGGCGGTGGCTCTGGCTACGGCGGCGCTGTCACTACTGTGGACAGAGACATCCGTGCCCGCCGCGACGCATTGCGCTGAACTACCTGGCGGATAGCCACGGCACCATGGGTAGACGGGAATGAGCCACCACATTGGCCGTCCGCCGGAGCCCCCGAGCACTCACCAGCCGTACCGGCCGAGCTGGCGCTGCGCCGCCTGCCACGAAGAATGGCCGTGCCGGCGACGGAGGGACGAGCTCATCGTGGAGTGCGGTGGCAGCCGCGTCGCGCTCGCGCTGTACATGGCCCGGTACTTCAGCGATGCCGTGGACGATCACCCGGCGACACCGGCGTCGGTGCTGTACGTGCGATTCCTCGGCTGGTTCGGCAGCCGCCGCCGCTAGAACGCGTTGGCCTCCACGTCGTCCTCCGCCGGCACGCCCTCCGCCGGCACGCCCTCCGCCGGCACGCCCTCCGCAGGCACGCCCTCCGCAGGCACGCCCTCCGCAGGCACGCCCTCCGCAGGCACGCTCTCCGCCGGTCGGAGGTCCGCATCGCCGGCCCCGTGCACGTCCTGCCAGGCCATCCACACCTCCGGCCGCAGTCGTCCCCGATCGGGAACGGCGAGACCAGCCTGCCTTGCCCAGCGCCTGACCTCGGCGGTCGACGGCCCCGGCCCATCCGGTGCCGAGGTCAGCTCGCCCAGCATCGGCGCGCCCAGCCGTTGCAGGGCAGCGTCCTCCGTCGCGGCCCAGGTGTGCGCGGCGCCGAGGTACCGGTACACGTACTCCTCGGCGAGCGAGCGGTTCTCACAGAAGACGATCGGTACGTTGGGCCAGCGGACCTGAAGTTCGGCGAGGCCATCCGCGACCACCGCGGGCCTCGCCCACGTCGTCTTGAACAGCTGCGAGTACCGATCCTCGACGACAACAGCGGCGCGAGGGAGGGCGGCGAGCTCGCCGAGGGCGAACCGAAGGGCGCCGCTGATCACGCTGGAGACCAGATCCGACAGCGACTTGCGCTCGACCACCGCGACCAGGCGACCGTCGAGTGTCGTCCCGTAGTCGCCGCACGGAAGTGCTCGTCGGACGACGCTGACCTGTTTGTCGGCGAACCGGTAGGCGTACTGCTCGTGGGCGTCAACGATGATCTGGAGATCGGAAATGCCGGCCGCGCGCGCCTTCGGCGTTCGCACGTCCGGTCGGGCTTGCTTTCGGGTACGGGCAGACTGCCAGAACACCGCCTCGCGCCCCCGGGCCGACGCGTAGACGATCTGTGATCGGTTCTCCCGGGCACGGTCTAAGACCAGGTCGATCGCGCCGCCCCGGCGAACGCACGAGCGCACCGGCACTCGCTCCACGATCGCCGGCGCCTCGGGCCACTCGCTGACCGGCACCGGGTGGCAGTAGATCGCCTTGATCCGGGGCCACGTGCCTCCGGCCCGGAACACCAGCCCGCCCGCGATCGGTAGGCGGATGAGGTAGGGCAGTCGCGAATCGGGATCGGGATTGCGGGCGATCAGGAATTCCACGGGGACAACGCTCTCAGGACTAGAGTCCCCCGATCAAGGAGGTCAGCCAGCGCGGCGGCGGGCGCGACGTGCGGCGAGCTCGTCCATCGTCGCGCCGTCCGCGGACTCGGCCGCTGCCTCGTCCACGGTGCCGCCCACGACCGGAAGGTCGGCGAGCGAGCCTTTGATCTCCTTGAATGCCCCGCCGATGGCGATGCCGAAAACCCCCTGGCCGCCCTTGAGCAGGTCCACGACCTCCTCGGCGGACCGGCACTCGTAGACCGTGGTGCCGTCCGAAATGAGGGTCATCGTCGCGAGATCGTCCTCGCCCCACTGGCGCACCGTCTCGATCGCCTTGCGAATGTTCTGCAGCGACACGCCGGCATCGAGAAGCCGCTTGACCACCTTGAGCACGACAATGTCGCGGAACGAATAGAGGCGCTGTGTGCCGGAACCGGACGCGTCGCGCACACTGGGGACGACGAGATCCGTTCGGGCCCAGTAGTCAAGCTGCCGATAAGAAATGCCGACGACGGAGCACGCGATGGGGCCGCGGTATCCCACGGCCTCCGGGAGTTGGGTCGGATCTTGTCGAGCCTCCGCGTCTTCGGGCGTACCCGCGCTGACCGCACCGTTGTCGACCGGGACTGGCATATCGGCTTCCGACGTCGACTCGCCCGGATTTGCGGTCTGCTGCATTTCGCGACAACCTCCCAGCCGCTAGGCGCTCCCCCCACCCTACAGCCGGGCTCGAAAGTTATCCCACCGCATCAGCCGCGACACGCCGCGTAGAGATCGCGTCGAGCACCGGGTCAGCCCGCGAAGTCCTCAGGGCTCACCTGTTCCAGAAACTCGCGGAACTTCTCGACCTCGTCCTCCTGTTCGTCAGGTATGACGATGCCGGCCTCCGTGAGTACCTGCTCGGCGCATCGGATTGGCGCCCCGACCCGCAGCGCGAGCGCGATCGAATCGCTGGGTCGTGCGGACACCCGTACCCCCTCGCCCAGCACCAGCTCGGCATAGAAGATGTTCTCCTTCATCTCCATGATCTCGACGGCGTGGAGCGGGGTCTTCAAAGCCGCGAGGATATCGCGAAGGAGGTCATGGGTGAGCGGGCGCGCGGGCTTGACGCCCTGCTGTTCGTACGCGATGGCGGTCGCCTCGACCGCCCCGATCCAGATTGGCAGGTAACGGTCGCCTTCGACCTCGCGCAGGAGCACGATCGGCTGGTTGCTGGGCAGCTCCACCCGTACACCGACCACGTTCAGCTCGCGCACCGCCGCCTCCGGACCGTTGGACCACACCGTTTGGCGTATCTCTTCTGCACGGTACACGCGCAAAGCGACCGTTGCCGGTACGAGTCCGTCACGGTCCCAGCACCTGACGCAGTCCCTGACGTACCAGGGCACCATGCAGTTGGGCACACAGCGCCGCGAGTTCGTGAACGGTCTCCAACGCCTGCGAGCGCCGGTCTGGCCGGTCTGGCGGGCTGCTCTGGCGGCCCGGCGGTGGGACCAGTTGGGCCAGCAGCCCGACCTCGCGGTCCGCCGTGGCGCGGTACGGGCGCAGATGCCGGCCCTCGAATCCGAATTCGGCGAGCCTGGCCGAGATGCGGGCCACGGTGAGCGCCTCGGCACCGTAGTAGCCGTTTGGCGTGGGCACCAGCAGCCCGAACTGCTCAAGGTCGTCGAGCCCAGCCTCGTCGAGGCCGGAGCGCTCGGCGAGCTGAGCGCGGGTGAGCCTCGCGTCGCCGAGCCCGATCCACGCCGGCGCAGAGTCGGGCGATGGCACGGCCGGCGCAGGATCGGGCGATCGTTCGGTCAGCGCGGGCTGGGCGGGCACGATCGGTACGGGCACCGCGCGGCCCGGCCGCGACGGCGGCCCGGCCGTCGCCGTCGGATACGCGGCGGGCTGTGGGGCCGACCGTGAGGCTGGCTGCGGGGCCGGCTGCGCGGGCGTGAGCGGAAGGCCAACGATCCGCTCACCACGCTCGACGACGTCGATCTGCTCGCGGATCACCCGCAGCGGGAGATACCGGTCCCGCTGGGCCGCGAGTACGAAGCGCAGGCGCTCGAGGTGCGCCGCGGTGTACTTGCGGTAGCCCGAGGGTGCCCGTAGCGGCTCCACCAGGCCCTCGGCCTCGAGAAAGCGCAGCTTGGAGATCGTGACGTCGGGGAATTCGGGCCGCAGTCGAGCCAGCATCTCGCCAATGCTCAGCACCGTCTCACCGCGAGGCACCGTCTCACCGCGAGGCACTGGCCGCGCGGCCGCTCCTCCGCTAGCCGTCACGCTCCCCCCTACAGCGCCGTTACGTTACGTCATCGAGCCGAGGCCCCGCGATGAACACCAGGCGGAACTTGCCGATCTGAACCTCGTCGCTGTTGTTGAGGGTGGCGGACTCGACCCGCTCGCGGTTGACATACGTGCCGTTGAGGCTGCCGACGTCACGCACGGTGAACCCGCTCGTCCCTCGGTGGAACTCCGCGTGCCGGCGTGACACGGTGACGTCATCGAGGAAGATGTCACTGTCGGGGTGCCGGCCGCTGGTCGTGACGTCCCGTTCCAGCAGGAAGCGGGCGCCTGCGTTGGGCCCACGGCGCACGATCAACAACGCCATCCCGGGCGGCAGGTGACCGGCCACCCGGCTCGGCACGACGTCGGTCTCACCCTCCAGCACCTCGTCGATGGAGCCCATGTGCAGCGTCGAGGTGACGTCGAGCGGGGGGTACTCGTCGTCTGGGCGCGTCATGGGTCCACCTCACGGTCGGAAGAAATCACGGTCGGAAGAAACTTGTCAAGAACGGTACAACTTGCCAAGAACGGTACGCCGGCCGTTGGTCGACGGTCGACTGGGCGAGCCTAGCTATGCCCAAAACGGCGGGTCAACCAGACGCGCGGGCGCGCACACCCCAACCTGCCGCTTACCTTGCCTCGGTCAGTCTGCCTCGGTCACCGCCTGGTACTCCGTCGAATCGAGTAGCTCCTCGAGCGCGCCGGAGTCGGCCAGCTCGATCTCGACCATCCACCCCGCTCCATACGGATCCGTGTTGATCAGCTCCGGCTTCTCCGCGAGCTGATCATTGCGCGCCGCCACGGTGCCCGTCACTGGCGCGTAGATCTCCGAGGCGCTCTTCGTCGACTCCACCTCACCGAGCGGCTGGCCCGCCTCCACGCTGGTGCCGGGATCGGGTAGCTGCACGTAGACGATGTCGCCGAGCGCATCCTGCGCAAAGTCGGTGATGCCGACCCGCACGGTGCCGCTGGCCTGCGGCTGCGACACCCATTCGTGCTTGTCGGTGTAACGGAGTTCCTCCGGGATCACGGCTGACTGCCCCTCTCAGGCCGGCTTGGCGTACTGCAGATCCTCGGCTGGGTGCAGGGCGTCAACCCTCACCTGTCCGGGCTCGTCGACAATGACGTTACCGCCATCGCGGGCGACCGCGTCGGCGACTCCGCCCGGGATGGTCAACGCCGTACGCATCGTCGTGGCCGGGCCGATAACGGTGATCGTGTATGTGCCGGTCAACGTCCGACCGTCCACAACCAGCCCGTCGGCGCCGTCGACGAAGTACGTCGATGCGATGATGCGTACCGGATTTCCCGACGAGCCCGCGATCTGCAGGGCCTCGGCGCCGGCCCCCCGCAGCTCCTCGACCGCCTCGAGCACGGTGGCCGCACGGATCGGCTGGTCGTTGGGTACCAGTCGAATGTTCAGGCCCTCCCCCCGGGCGGCGATCGTGCCGGCGAGGATGCCCAGCTCGTCGGCGCGGCGACGGGCCTCGGTCAGCGCCGCCTCCCGCCCCTGCGCGCCCGCCCCGAGTTGGCTGAGCGTGCCCTCGAGCGTGGTGATCTCCGATCGCAGCCGCAGCTCACGTGAGTTCAGATCGGACAGGATGCGGACGAGATCGTCTTGGCGCGCGTTCGCCAGCTGAGTGTCCCCGGCGTTGCTCTTCACCTGAACGACGAACGCGAACGCCAGCAGGCCGACAAGCAGCCCGATCACGGCGCCCGCCGTGGATAGGCGCCACCTCGATCGATTCCCGTCCTGCGTCATACCGCGACTCATGCCTTGAACAGGTGACGGCGGATCGCGGCGACGTTGCCGAAGATGCGCACCCCGAGGACGACGACGACCCCGGTCGATAGCTGCCCACCGACGCCGAGCTGGTCGCCGAGGTAGACGATGAACGCCGCGACGATCACGTTGGAGACGAAGGAGATGACGAACTGCTTGTCATCGAAGACCCCGTCGAGCTTGGCCCGGACACCGCCGAAGACGGCGTCAAGGGCGGCCACCACGGCGATCGGCAGGTACGGCTGCAGCACGAGCGGGACGGTCGGCTCCAGCAGGACACCGGCCACGACACCAGCGAGCAGCGCGAGAACAGCGATCATCGGACGCCTTTCGACGGGGCCAAACCAACGGGGTTCGCGTAGCGCAGGTCGCGCCCCGGCGCCGCGGCCAGGCGCAGGTCGCGCTCCTCGCGGGTGGAGAAGCCCAGGCCATACTGGTTGACCAGGTCACGCATGGTCGCGGCCACGACCGACCGGTCGAACCGATCGGCGAGGTCGCTCGGGCCGATCGCCGACACCTCGTACGGGCTGGTGACGGGCCGGAAGTCGACGAGTACGGCGCTGCCCGCGGTCCGGATCGTCGACGTCGACGTGAGGCGCTGCCCGTTGACGGAGATCGCCTCGGCGCCCGCTGCCCACAGCCCATTCACAACTGCCTGGAGGTCGACATCGAGGACGCGGCTCACGTCGGCGCCGGAGGGTCTGCCGGTGGTCGGATCGATCGGGGCCGGCGCGTCGATCAATCGGACGACGATCCCGGAACCGGTCACCGGGGCGAGTCCGGCTGCGGCCTCCTGCTCTTTGACGCGAGCCAGGTCAGCAGCCGTGCCGCCCAGGGCCGCCTGCTCCTGCGCCCTGACCTGAGTACGCAGGGTGTCGGTCCGCGCTTGCAGGTCGTCGCTGCGCCGCTGGGCTGTCTTCACCTCGGCGACCAGCCCCGCGTGGGCCCGCGTGCGCTCCGGCTCGGCCGCGACCGCCTCGCGCCAGGCGACCGCGAGCAGGAAGCCGACAACCACGAGTGTGGCGATGCGCAGTGCGAGCGCGCCGTTCCTGCGCCAGCCGACCCGGCTTCCGTGCTCTGCGCGACGAGCCGCGGCGTCGGCGTACCCGGGATCGAGCGGGTTGCTGAAGAGCTCCAGCAGGAAGTCGGGCTCGATTCGTTGTCCGCGTGGTCCGTGTCGCTCGCTTGGCTCCTGTCGTTCAGGTGGCCCTGTGGCGGTCATCTGCGTGCCTCCCGCACCACCCCGTACACCTGGATGAGGTAGAAGATCCCGGCGATCCAGTAGAGCACCAGTCCCCACCAGGCCAGCGCCCAGCCGCTCGGATAGGCCCAGACTTCGGCGGATTCGCTCACGTGCGCCAGCAGCAGCATCGGGAACGCGACGAGCAGAATGAACGTGGCTGTCTTGCCCACATAGTGCACCGGTGGCGGGCCGTACCCGTACCGCCGCAGCACCAAAAGACCGCCCACAAGCACGAGCTCGCGCGCCAACAAAGCCGCAGTGAACCACCACGGCACGACCTCGCGCACGGTGAGCGCGAGCAACGTGGCGAGGATGTAGAGCCGGTCGGCGAGCGGGTCGAGCAGCTCGCCGAGGCGGCTGACCTGGCCGAGCCGCCGGGCCAGGTATCCGTCGACCCAGTCCGTCGTGCCGCCGATCGCGAGCACGACGATCGCCCAGCCGTCTTCGTGCGCCCCGAGGAAAAGCCAGAGAAACAGAGGTACGCCGGCGAGGCGGAGAAAACTGATGATGTTGGGAATGGTCATGATCTGGCCGGCGGACGTGGGCTGCTTGGATGGGGGGGTTGAAGCCGCGGTCTCCCCCGGCCGACCCACCACCGCAGACCTCCTCAGCGTCGCTCGCGTACTTTACTACGCCCCAGAACTGGGCGTTCGTTGCTACGCCGCCGCGCCTGCGAGCTGTGGCATGTTCCAACCCTCGGCGAGCCTCGACAGGTGGATGTTTCGCCCGTCGCCGAAGAACTCGCAGAACTTCATGATGAGCGGATCCCATTCGAGCGGGTCGACGTAGTGGGTTCCCGGGATGATGAGGTCGCTGTGGATGTGGGAACGCACGACCTTGACCTGGAACGCGGTGGCGTCAGGCTCGGGTGAGCCGAACGGATGCGCCGCGACGAGCGTGCATTCCAGCTGGATGGGGCATTCGGCGACCCGACTCGGCTTGACCAGATCCGATGGCTGCTCAGTAAGCCCCGCAATCGCGAACTTGTCCGGCTCGTATCGGTAACCCTTCTCGATCTTGTACGGCGGTACGACCGCCGCCCCGGTCAGCAGTGCAAGCCGGTCAACGACGTCGACCATCGACGAAGGAACCAGGTTGATTACACACTCCCGCTCGCGATTCAGGTTCGCCGTCGTCTGCGCCGTGTTGGCGAGGCCGAGCATGCAGCTGTCGTCCAACCACCAGGCGGAGGACATCGGCGCGAGGTTGGTCGTGCCGTCCGGGTTGCGGGAACTGATCAGTACCACGGGGGTGCCGAAGTACATCACCTTCAGATCGATTCTCTTATGCACGAGGATGACGATGCCCCAGCTCGCGACGCTTTGCTGGCGGCTTTCAGACATCGAGATCTGCCGCTGCCTGGATGCTCTGTCTAAAGTAGATCCGCGAAGAAAACTTGATTCAGTCACTTGTGTGTCTGTGTCGATGCGATATACTTGAGACATGTGTACGACCGGCGAGGCGGACCCGTTGCAGCTGCTGCGGGCCGGCCTATCCGGTCTGGCCGAGGCGGACGCGCTCGACCTGTCCGACGAGCAGGTCCGCGCCGCCCTGCCCCAGCTGCTGGCCGCGGTCAACCAGCTCGCCGCACTCACCTCGGCGGTGGTCGGCACCTTCGATGCCCGCGGCCTGTCCGAGGTCGACGGGCAGCACACCACCCGGACCTGGCTGACCGCGTTCGGCCGGATGTCGCAGGGCGCGGCCACCGGCTGGCTGTCCCGGGCCCGGCTGCAGCGGGACCTG
>JAXIPB010000259.1:0-11865 GCA_045403155.1 Micromonosporaceae bacterium | reverse complement strand
GATCATCCTGACCCGGCCCGCGGTCGAGGCCGGGGAGCGGCTCGGCTTCCTGCCGGGCACGCTGTTCGAGAAGATCGATCCGTACTTGCGGCCGCTGTACGACGCGCTTCACGACATGATCGACCCGGACTCCATTCCCAGGCTCATGGCGAACGGGACGATCGAGGTCGCGCCGCTCGCATACATGCGCGGCCGGACCCTCAACGACGCGTTCATCATTCTCGACGAGGCGCAGAACACCACGCTCGAGCAGATGAAGATGTTCCTGACCCGGCTCGGCTTCGGCTCCAAGATCGTGGTGACCGGCGACATTACGCAGGTTGACTTGCCTGGCGGGACGCGAAGCGGCCTCCGGGTCGTCCGAGAGATCCTCGACGGCGTGGAGGACGTCCACTTCGCCATGCTGACCAGCGCCGATGTGGTGCGACACCGGCTCGTCAGCGACATCGTCGACGCGTACGCCAAATGGGACGCCGTCCAGGAGCAGGAGCAGACCGTCCGCGCCGTTCCGGGCCGGGGCGGCCACGCGGGTCATCCCGGACGCGGCTCGCGGCGCCGCTAGTCTGTCGACGGGGGGAGACCCACGTGTCCATTGAGCTAGCGAACGAGTCCGGCGCGGATGTCGACACCGACGCCGTTCTCGACTGTGCCCGCTACGCGCTCGACGAGATGGGTGTGAATCCGCTGGCCGAACTCTCCGTCCTGCTCGTCGATGTGGCGTACATGACCGAATTGAACCATCGATGGATGGGCGGGGACGGACCCACCGACGTGCTCGCGTTTCCGATGGAGGAGGGCACGATCGACCCCGGTCCGAATGAGATCGCTGGCGGCGAACCGACGCTGCTCGGCGATGTCGTGCTGTGCCCGGAGATCGCGGCCAAGCAGGCCCTCACCGCGGGACACGACACGGCAGACGAGTTGCATATGCTGACGATTCACGGAGTGCTCCACCTGTTGGGGTACGACCACGCGGAACCGGACGAGGAGCGGGAGATGTTCTCCCTGCAGTCGAAGCTGCTCGACGGCTGGCGCGCGGCGCGAAGAAGATAACGTGCAGGACGCCACGCTCATCCTCACGGCCGCGGGGCTCGTCGTGTTGGCCGGGTTCTTCGCCATGTCTGACTCCGCGGTATCGAGCGTCTCGCCGGCCCGCGCGGCCGAACTGGCCCGGGAGAAGGTACGGGGTGCGAAGGCGCTCCAGGCGATCGCCTCCGACGCACCCCGATATACCAATCTGCTGCTCCTGCTGCGGCTGATCTGCGAGCTGACGGCCACGACGCTGGTGGCCCTGGTGGTCTTCGGCAGACTCGACACAACCTGGGTCGCCGCGCTCGTGACCGCGGGGACCATGACCCTTGTCAGCTTCGTCGTTGTGGGTGTCGGCCCACGCACGATCGGTCGCCAGCACGCGTACGCCGTCGGCCGCTTCGCGGCACCGCTCGTGCACTGGCTCGGCCGGGCCCTCGGCCCGCTGGCCACCCTGCTCATCCGCATCGGCAACGCCGTGACGCCGGGCAAGGGATTCCGTCAGGGTCCATTCGCCACCCAGGTCGAACTGCGCGAACTGGTGGACCTCGCTGAGCAGCGCGGCGTCGTCGAGCACGACGAGCGCGACATGATCCACTCTGTCTTCGCCCTCGGTGACACGATCGCGCGCGAGGTCATGGTCCCGCGCACCGAGATGGTGTGGATCGAGGACAATAAGTCCGCGAGCCAGGCATTGACGCTGGCTCTCCGATCGGGCTTCTCGCGGCTGCCGGTGATCGGCGAGACGGTCGACGACGTGCTTGGCGTGGTCTACCTGAAGGACATCGTCCGGCGTACCCAGACCGGCGCGGCCGACACCGAGGTCGGCTCGGTCATGCGTCCGGCGACCTACGTGCCCGAGTCCAAGCACGTCGACGAGCTCCTGCGCGAGATGCAGGCCGCGCGAACGCACATGGCGATCGTCGTGGATGAGTACGGGGGGACCGCCGGCCTGGTCACCATCGAGGACATTCTCGAGGAGATCGTCGGCGAGATCACGGATGAGTACGACGTGGAGCGTCCTCCGGTCGAGCGGCTCGACGACGAGCGGGTGCGCGTGAGCGCGCGGCTGCCGGTGGAGGATCTCGATGAGCTGTTCGACGTCACGCTCGATACGGACGAGGTGGAGACTGTCGCCGGCCTGCTCGCCCAGGCGCTCGGCCGGGTGCCCATTCCCGGTGCGGCCGCCGTCGTGGGCGAACTGCGGCTGGAGGCCGAGGGTACGACGGGGCGGCGCAACCGGATTGACACGGTGCTCGTCTCGCGGGTGAGCGGGCAGCGCGTCGCCGGCCAGCGAGACGAGAGGCAGACCGCGGATGCCTGAAGCGGCCACGGCCGATGCGACCCTCGACCCGGATGACGCGAAGCTGATCATCTTGGCCCGCGCAGCCCGGGCCCGGGGGGGCGCGATCGAGGGCGCGGCCGTCCGCGACCAGGATGGCCGCACCTACGCGGCGGCCACGGTGACCCTGCCGTCGTTGAATCTGTCGGCACTTCAGCTCGCCGTCGCCAACGCCGTGGCGGCCGGCGCGACCACCGTGGAGGCGGCGGCGGTGGTCACCGAGGCATCCACTGTGGATGGCGCCGGGTATGCGGCGGTCCGCGACCTGAGCGCAAAGGCGCCGGTCCACGCCGCCGGGCCTGATGGCGCACTTCTCGGAACCCTCGTCGGGCCGGCATGACTCGATTCGCTGCGGCTGGAAGATCACCGTTCTCCGGCAAAATGTGCAGTCCCACTCAACGTTCTGCCGGAGAACAGCGATCTTGCGGGGTGGGCGGTGCCTGAGACGGAGTTTCGCGCCGGGTTCGCCTGCTTCGTGGGGCGCCCGAACGCGGGCAAGTCAACGCTGACCAACGCCATTGTCGGCACCAAGATCGCCATCGTCAGCAGCCGGCCCCAAACAACGCGCCACGTCGTGCGCGGCGTTCTCCACCGCGAGCACTCGCAACTGGTGCTCGTGGACACCCCGGGACTTCACAAGCCGAAGACGCTGCTGGGCGAGCGCCTCAACGACCTGGTCCGGTCGACCTGGAGCGAGGTCGACGTCATCGGGCTGTGCCTACCGGCGGACGAGGATGTCGGGCGAGGTGACCGCTTCATCGCGGATGAGGTCGCCGGACTCAAGGCCGACGTGGTCGCCGTCGTCACCAAGACGGATCTGGTCAGCCGGGCCCGACTGGCGGAGCAACTCGTCGCGGTGTCCCGTCTCGGCGACTTCGCCGACATCGTGCCGGTCTCGGCCGTGACGGGTGAACAGGTCGACGTGCTCGTCGATGTCATGGCCCGCCATCTACCGCAATCGCCGCAGCTCTATCCGGACGACATGATTACCGACGAGCCGGAGCAGGTGCTTGTTGCTGAACTGATTCGCGAGGCGGCGCTGGAAGGAGTTCGCGAGGAGTTGCCGCACTCGATCGCCGTCGTGGTCGAGGAAATGTTGCCCGGGGAGGGCCGCCCGGCCGACGATCCGCTGACCAAGGTGTATGCCGACATCTATGTCGAGCGGCAGAGCCAGAAGGCCATCGTCATCGGAGCCGGAGGAAGCCGACTGCGTGATGTGGGGACCCGCGCGAGGCGGGAGATCGAAGGTCTACTCCGTACGAAGGTCTACCTCGACCTGCACGTGCGGGTTGCCAAGGATTGGCAACGGGATCCGAAACAGTTGCGGCGACTAGGTTTCTGAGCGGCATCAACTTCGCCGGCGATGGCGAATCCATGATCACGCCCGACCTAGGATTCCGCCTCGTGTGTTGAACGGCGATTCTCGTCGCTTGGTTCGACGAGAGCAAAGCACATGCGTCGCAAACTGTTGCGGCGCCTAGTGTTTTCGACCTTGCCAGCGTGACGAAGCCCACAAGAACACCGGCATTTTTGCCTGTATTTCGGACACCCGATTGGCCTACTCCGAAGTAGGCGAGTTAGGTGGGACGGCATGCGCAACCGCTACTTCGATCTGCTCCGAGCCATCGCGATCTTTCGAGTAGTGGTCTATCACGCGACCGAGTGGGCGGTCCTGAGCATCGTGTTCCCCGCCATGGGCACGATGTTCGCGCTCGGCGGCTCGCTCATGGCAGCGTCGCTTGACCGCCATGGCGTGCGCGCACTCGCGCGTCGCGGTCGCCGACTTCTCCCACCACTGTGGATAGTCGCGGCGATCTTCGTGCCGGCGATGCTGTTCACTGGGCTTGCCCCGGACTGGCATCTCGTGTTCTGGGTCGTGCCGCTATTCGATCCGCCGATGAACTGGTGGGGCTCGGGCCTGCTGCACATCATCTGGTACCTCCGCGAGTACGCGTGGTTCCTGATCCTGTCGCCGGCCGTGCTGCCGCTGTTCCGGCGCTGGCCACTGCCGACCCTGCTCGTTCCCTTCGCCGTTCTCGTCGCGGTCGAGGCAGGTGCGTTCGGCTCGCCCTCGGCGATTCCTGCCGTGCGGGACTTCGGCCTCTACTTCGGGTGCTGGCTGCTTGGATTCGCACACCACGACGGAATGCTCCGGCGGATGAGACGTGGTGTGTTGCTCACCGTCGCCGGCCTCTCCGCCGCGGCGGGCGCGGCCTGGTTCCTGACCCACCCGGGACCGCGCGGATATCACCTGAGCGATATCGGGATCGGCGACGCCCTGTGGTCGACCGGATTCGTTCTCGTGCTCCTCGGGCTCGCCCCGGCTGGTGTTCCGTGGCTGGACCGCTGGCGCCCGGTTTCGTGGCTGGTCACGACGCTCAACAGTCGGGCCGTCACGGTGTATCTGTGGCACAAGATCGTGATTATCGGTGCGGGGATGATAGGCCTCGGGCTCGCGGCGAAGCCGACGTGGTGGCAGGACGCGAGACCGATCGAGATGATCGCGTGGCCGGTGACGATCGGTGTGGGAATCTTGGCGTGCGTCATCGCGTTCGGCTGGATCGAGGACCTGGCGGCCCGGCGACGACCGGTTCTGCTGCCGCGCGTAGAAGAATGGGCAGGTGCCCGTACGACTCCCGCTGTATCGCGACGACGCGTTGGTCCTGCGCGTGCAGAAGTTGGGCGAGTCTGACCGGATCATCACCATGCTTACCCGGCGGCACGGCCGGATCCGGGCCGCGGCCAAGGGCGTACGGCGTACCTCGTCGCGCTTCGGCGCCCGGCTGGAGCCCTTTGGCCATGTAGACGTTCAGATCGCCGGGGATCTCGACAATCACGAGCGCTCGCTTCATACGATCCGTCAGGCCGAGAGCATTGAGCTCTACGGCAAGCAACTCGGCCGCGACTATCCGAGATACACCGCGGCAAGCGCGGTGGCGGAGACAGCCGAGCGGCTGACTCCAATCGAGCACGAGCCGTCGCTGCGGCTGTTCCAGTTGACTCTCGGGGCGCTTCGCGCGCTCTCGGTCGCCGAACACGCCAGCACGCTCGTGCTCGACGCCTTCTTGCTCCGGGCGATGGCGAACGCGGGGTGGGCGCCGGCGCTGGCCGCGTGCGCCGTCTGCGGCACCCCTGGTCGACACGCGGCATTCTCGGTGCCGGCCGGGGGCGCGGTCTGCCCGCATTGCCGGCCACCGGGCGCGGCCCGGCCCGCACCGAGCACGCTCGAGCTGATGATCGCCCTGACGGCCGGCGACTGGCAGATCGCCGACTCGAGCGAGGCGTCGCCTCGGCGGGAATGCAGCGGGCTGGTCGCGGCGCACCTACAGTGGCACCTCGAGCGCGGGCTACGCTCGCTGCCGCTGGTCGACCGGTCGAGTAGCGGAGAAGCATGATCAGACGGCAGTCGAAGACGTCCATCACCCGCGGCGCGCGACGGACGCAGGCACGACCGCCCACGCCGCATCCCTCGGGCGCCCGGCCGCCGGCGCTGCCACAACAGGCGCTGCCGAAGCACATCGCGATCGTGATGGACGGCAACGGGCGGTGGGCAAAGGAACGCGGGTTGCCCCGTACCAAGGGCCATGAGCGGGGCGAGCACTCGCTCTTCGACACGATCGAGGGCGCGATCGAACTCGGCATCCCGTACCTGTCCGCGTACGCCTTCTCCACGGAGAACTGGAAGCGCTCGCCGGAGGAGGTCCGGTTCCTGATGGGGTTCAACCGCGACGTGATCCGCCGCCGACGCGATCAATTGATCGAGTTGGGCGTGCGGGTCGTCTGGTCTGGCCGGCCGGGGCGGTTGTGGAAGAGCGTCATCACGGAGTTGGAGACAGCCGAGGAGATGTCGGCGCACAACTCGACGATGACCCTGCAGTTCTGCGTGAATTACGGCGGCCAGGCCGAGATCGCCGACGCCGCCGCCGCGATGGCCCGCGACGTGGCGGCTGGGCGCCTCGAACCGGACAAGGTCACGGAGAAGGTCTTCGCGCGGTACCTCTACCACCCCGAGGTGCCGGAGGTTGACCTGTTCCTGCGCCCGTCCGGCGAGCAGCGCACGTCCAACTATCTGATCTGGCAGTCCGCGTACGCCGAAATGATCTTCCTCGACACGCTCTGGCCGGACTTCGATCGCCGCCATCTCTGGTACGCCTGCGAACTGTACGCACAGCGAGATCGCCGCTTCGGCGGCGCCATTCCCAACCCCGTCGCGCCCGGCCCCTGACTCGCAAGCGTTCGACAGTTGCCCGGTTGCGTGCGCGGAAGTCGGGCAAGTGACGAACACCTGCGGTGACCTTGGCCGGCGGGACACGCTGGCCGCGTGAGGTCAAGCGGCGGGGAGCAGCGGGTCGAACGTGCCGAGGTAGATGCTGACACCGATCGCCAGAGCACCCACAGCCGCCGCCGCCGCGATAAGAATCCAGTCGGCAATGCCGAAGTGCTGCGCTCGGGCGACTGTGCGCGGGGCGCCCGAGTCGAAGCCGCGGGCGTCCATAGCGGTCGCGAGCCGCGTTCCGCGCCGGATCGCGCCGACGAGGAGAGCGAACGCGGTGGAGGCGAAGATCCGGATCTTCGCGAATGGGTTCGCGCCGGCGTCTACGCCCCGGGCCCGTCGGGCCAGGCTCAGCATGCGCCACTCATCGCCCAGCAACGGCACGAGCCGGAACGCGGCGAGAGCCCCGATGGCAAACCTGGCCGGCGCCCGCACGTTCTGCACCAACGCGTTCGCCAGATCGGTCGGATCCGTCGTCGCGAAGATCATGATGCCGGGAAGCGCAATCGCGAGCAGGCGCAGCGAAAGGCCGAGCGCGTTGGCCAGGATCTCTGTCGTCACCACGAGCGGACCGATGCCGAAGAGCGCCGTGCCGGAACGGTCGGTCGCGAAAAGGAACAGGGTGAGCACGACGCCAAGGGCAGCGACGAGCACGGGCGCAGCCCGGCGGATCAGGTCGCGGTAGCGGATTCCGAACAGTGGAACGACGGCGAGCTCAACCGCCAGTGCGATGGCGGGAGCGATCGGGTCGAGCGTCGCCAGGAGCGCGAAGGTCACGGCGAAGCCGGCGGCAAGCTTGGCGACCGGATTCCGACGGGCCAGCGGAGCATCGGGCCGGGCGATCGGGGCGGCGAGGATCATAGCCGCTCCGAAACGGACACCGGCTTCGCGTGCGAGAGCGGGAGCGTGCGGTCGGCGAGCACGTCCACAAACGCCTCGTCGTGGGTCGCCGCGACGATGCCGCACCCGTCATCGCGCAGCTTCGCCAGCAGGTCCACCAGCTCGATCCACGTCCGGCGATCCTGGCCAAACGTGGGCTCGTCAAGCACGAGGACCCGCGGCGCGGTGGCCAGCGCAGTCGCCACGCTCAGCCGGCGCTGTTCACCGCCGGACAGCGTGTACGGGTTCGCGTTCGCCAGTCTATCGAGGCGGAGTCGGGCCAGCAGATCGTCCACGATGGACTTGATGGTCCCTTCGGCTCGCCCCGTGCGCCGTGGACCCAGCGCGAGTTCGTCGTAGACCCGCGACGTGATGAACTGATGTTCCGGGTCCTGGAACACAGAACCTATTCGTTGCGTGAGTGCGGCGGCGCGCCACTTGTGTGGCGCCGACTCACGAGCGCCCAACTCCGTCGTGGCGGTGATCCGGCCCGCCGTCGGCGCGACGAGTCCACCGAGCAGCAGCGCTAGGGTGGACTTCCCGACCCCGTTCGGTCCGACGACGGCGAGGACCTCGGCCGCCGACACCGCGGCGTCCACTCCGGACAGGGCCGGCCGGGACGCGCCGCGGTGCCAGAACTCCGCATTCTGTGCCCGTAGTAACGCGGGACCTGGTGGAGCACCCGAACGGCGGGCTGCGACGGGGTGGCCCGGCACCCAGACTCCCTTGTCGGCGAGGCGGTCGCCGTGAACTGCGAACACCGCGTCGGGTGGACCATCGGCGACGATTCCGCCGCCCGGTTCGAGCACGACGACGCGATCGATGAGTGGGAGCGCCTCGCTGACGCGGTGCTCCACCAGCACCAGAGTCCGGTCACGGCCGGCGAGCACTCGGTGGAGCGCCGCCCTGACGAGATCCGCGCCCGCCGGGTCGAGATTCGCGGTTGGCTCATCGAGAAGCAGCAGCGTTGGCCGAAGCGCCAGCGCCCCCGCGAGCGCCAGCCGCTGCTGCTCACCCCCGGAGAGGGCCGACGTGGGCCGGTCACGCGGATAGGCGAACGCCACCTCCGCCAGCGCGGCGTCCACTCGCGGCCAGATCTGCGCGGCCGGTATACCGCGGTTCTCCAGACCGAACGCGACGTCGTCGCCGGCCCGCGACATGACGAGCTGAGTCTCCGGGTCCTGAAAGACGACGCCGACCCGATGGCGGGCCGACCGGGCGTTGACGCCATCGATGGTGACGGTCCCCTCCTGGTCACCGGAGTCGGCGGCGAGCAGGCCGGCGAGCGCGGCGAGCAGCGTACTCTTGCCCGCTCCGGACGGGCCGAGCAGGAGCACGCGCTCGCCACGCTCGATGTGCAGGTCGACGCCGCGCACGGCCCATGCCCTGCGCCCCGCGTGGCGCCAGCCGAAGCCCCGCAGTTCGACGTCACCGTCCACTGTGCTCAGACGGCCACCCGTTCCCGCCCGGACGGGAAGCGGTCCAGCGCTCCCGTCTGGGCGAGCGCCTTCATGAGCAGATAGCTGCCGACACCGGCAATCACGACCGAACTCCCCACGGTGATCGCGACGTACGGGACCCGCATCGTGCCCGTGTCGAAATCGGACGCGGGGTACCAGAACACGACGTCGTAGACCCCCGCGGCCAGACCGGCAGCCCCGCCGGCCAGGGCGGCCACGGCGAGGCCGAAGGCCCGGTACGCAAAGATGGCAAAGACGAGTTCGGCACCGAGCGCCTCGACTGGGCCCTGGATGGCGAGCGTCCACCCCCACGCACTGCCCAGCGCGACCGAGACCAGGGCCGCGATGGTTTCGGTGAAGAAGGCCGCTCCCGGCTTGCGGATGATCAGTGCACCGAGGACGGCCGGCATCAGCCATACCCCGTACATAAATGCCCGGCCGGGCAGCGGGATGGCCTCGGCCGGACCGTTCCAAAGCAGGCCCCAGGCCCAGAAGATGACGCCGAAGCCGACGGCGATGACGGCGGCGACGACAATGTCGACCGTCCGCCAACGGTTGCTTTGTGATACCACGTGTAAACCTCCCAGTCCGTGATGAACCAGGAGAAGACGCACGCCACGTCCAGAGAAATCTCAAGACATGACGCTACGGCTGGAGAGACCGAACTCCCTGCGCTGGCATTACCCAGATCAGGTTCGAGGGTCTGCGCCCGGCTATGCCGGGCGCACTCTCAGCGCTGTGCGCTCCCCTGTCGGATATTCAGTTGTCGGCGGACGCATCCGCGCTACCGCCACGCTATCAGTCGGCAACTGCCGTGACCACCGCTGGCGGCGGGGCCTGACTATGCCCACCGGCATGATCAGCAGGGCTACTCGCCCGGGCGCCCGTCCATCCGATGTGGACACCTGTGGGCGGTCAAATGTGTTGCTGGTTGAGTTCGCCGGCTTCGGCCACTGGGCCCGCGATCAGGTACCCGACAAGGTCGCAGGCGAGGTATTGGTGCGGATGGCAGTATGAGTTGCCATGGCGGACGCTGATCTGGTTCTCGGGACCGATGTACCCCGTACCCGTGAGTCCCTCGCCGCCGACCTGCGGGCGCTCGGCGTCCGGGCCGGCTCGGTTGTGATGGCGCACGCCTCGGTGACCGCATTGGGTTGGGTGTGTGGCGGTCCGGTCGTCGTCGTGCAGGCCCTTCGTGACGTGCTCGGCGCGAATGGCACCTTGGTCGTGCCGACTCACACGCCGGAGAACTCGGACCCCGCACATTGGCAGCATCCCCCCGTGCCCGAGTCGTGGTGGCCGATCATCCGCGATCACATGCCCGGCTTCGATCCCACGCTCACGCCCAGCCGGTGGATGGGGGCGATCCCGGAGGCGGTGCGCACCTGGCCCGGAGCCCGACGAAGCGACCATCCGCATGTGTCGTTCGCCGCACTCGGACCGGCGGCCAAGAGCATCGTCTCGGGCCATCGCCTCGAAGACGCGCTCGGTGACTCCTCACCCCTGGGGCGGGTGTATGACCTTGACGGCGACGTCCTGTTGCTCGGCGTGGGCCATGGCTCGAACACGTCGCTGCATCTCGCCGAGTACCGGGTGTCCTCGCCCGCGCGAACCCGACACGGCGCGGCGGTGCTCGATGGGCTCGATGGGAGGGGGCGGCGCTGGACGACCTGGGAGGACGTCGACGTCGATGAGGGTGACTTCGACGCCCTCGGTGCCGACCTCGACGAAACGGGGGTCGTCGCGATCGGGCAGGTTGGCTCAGCCGAGTGTCGCCTCATGCGCCAACGGGCCGCCGTCGATTTCGCCGTCGACTGGTTCGCCACCCATCGCGCCAGGCCCGACTCGCGGTCAAGATCGCCAGGATCATGAGCTGGCGGTCGCGGAACCCCGCCGATCATGACCTCCAAGTCATGATCGGCGGTCAGGGCCCTCGAGGTTTTCGCCGGTGACGAGGAAGAACAAATGGTGGCCGGCGTTGACGGCGTGGTCGGCGTAGCGCTCGTAGAAGCGGCCGAGCAGTGCGCCGTCGATCGCGGACTCGACGCCGTGCTTCCACGCGGCGCCGAGGAGGACGACGAACAGGCCCTTGTGCAGCTCATCCATGGCGTCGTCGTCCTGCTCGAGTTCGGCGGCGCGGGCGGCGTCGGGGTTCGCCAAGACCTGGCTGATCTTTCCGGCGATGCGGTCGGCGACATCGGCCATATCGCGGATCACGGTGGCGAGCTCGTCCGGCACCGCTCTGGCGGGATACCTCCGCAGCGCGGTCTTCGCCACATGCTTGGCGAGGTCGCCCATCCGCTCGAAATCGGCGGCGATGTGCAGGGCGGTGACCACGAGTCGCAGGTCGGAGGCGACGGGAGCCTGGCGGGCAAGCAGTCCGTACACCTTTTCCTCGACCTCTTTGTGGAACTGATTCACCGCGGCGTCACCGGTGATGACGCCTTCGGCCACGCCGGCGTCGGCATCGAGCAGGGAGGCCGTGGCGCGCTTCATGGCCGCCCGTACCTCGTCGGCCATGGCCACGAGGAGGGCGCTCACCTCTTCAAGATCGGCGTGAAACTCGGTGCGCATGTCACTCCCTCACATCGACTCGCCGTAGGCTACGCCTTGACTAGCAGCGTCGAGGTGAACGTCGGTGAACGCCGCCGAGCCTAAGAATGAACATCAGGCGACCATGCCCCGTTATGTCCCCCGGAATGGCTGGTTTGATTAACCTGCCGCCTACCATCGGCGGCGTGGACTTTGCCGGAGGCGATCAACGAGGCAAGTGGGCTATGGCAGTCGGGTGGCAACGCAGGTCAGGCAAGGCCGCCGGACCGCAGGCGGAGCGGGTCGCCGCAGACGCGCTCAATGCCCTGCGGGTCGGTGTACTCGTGCTG